>NZ_JAMXXC010000002.1:178002-356004 GCF_024129855.1 Acinetobacter lwoffii | reverse complement strand
AGGTTGGATGTGGAAGCATAGTGATATGTGAAGCTGACCAATACTAATTGCTCGTGAGGCTTGACTATACAACACCCAAACAGTTGTTGTATTAAGCATCAATCGATTCGATATTAAGCAAAACAGCTTGATTTAGTGAACGCTAAAGAACAAATGAGAGTATAATTAAGCACTGCTTAGTTCTACTCGCAAGAACTCAAATATACCTGTTAATGAATTCTATTTGGTAGAAAGCAAGGCAAAACGTAAGACCTAGCAAGTATCCATAAACAGTTGTGCTGGCGACCATAGCAAGAGTGAACCACCTGATCCCTTCCCGAACTCAGAAGTGAAACCTCTTAGCGCTGATGGTAGTGTGGGGTTACCCATGTGAGAGTAAGTCATCGCCAGCTCATTATTCCAAAATCCCCCTCCGCATTAGCAGAGGGGGATTTTTTTGTGCGTGGAATTTTAGATAAGATATTTAACATATCTATATCTCAAAGTTGATCAGATTCTTCTGAGACAGAGAATTCCTGTTAATTTTTTTGACCTATTGGGATCTCTGTAAAACTAGCGCTATAAGAGTTTACAAGCTGATCTTATAAACCTTACAAAATAAAAAACCAGCGATTCGCTGGTTTTTTATTGCAGACTATTTTAGCCAAACACGCGCATTACGGCTGCGATTAATACCCAAAGAATGACAATCGCCACGATGGGTTCAACAATCTTTGCCCATGTTGGGGTATTGATAACAATGACTTCTTCGACATCTTGATGCTGCTGATTCTGGCTTACCATTTGATTAAACTCCTTCATTGATGCTTCCAATGATAGCTCTTCTTGCACAATTGGTTTAGAGCCTTTGAGTTCTGTTAGCTTGTTTGTTGTCCAAACCCAATCATCTGCTTGACCAGATAAATGTTCAATTTGCCCGGTCAGTAATTCCTGAATGCTATGGATATTATGGTTGCCGGTATCATGCAGTTGTTTTAATTCAATAAGCTGTAAATGAAAAATTTCTGAAGTGCTGTGCTCAAGCTGGGCTCGATCCAGAGTGGATTGATTTTCCGGACTGGTAGCGAGATGACGCACGATTTCCAGGATATATAATTCATCAGGATGATTGATTTCATTATAAATTTTTTGTGGGTTATGACGCCATTCAGTAATAAGTTTTCCTAAAGTTAAGGCATTGATTTCTGATATATATTTTCGTCTTTCTTCTTTTGTATATTCTTTTAGAAGCTCAGGCTTTTGAGTCTCTATCTGTTCAACAAAATATTGTACTAAATCAAAAGCCATTCACTTGCTCCATTATTTTTAATCTAATAGTCTTAAAGTCGGTTTTTTCTTTGGTTGTTCAGTTTGTTTTTCAGTGCTTGATTTTAAAGCATCTTCATCATTTTGTGTATGCTCATATTCACCTGGATCAAAGAATAAACCTTGACCATTTTCACGTGCATAAATACCGAGTACTGCTGCCATAGGAACATAAATATCACGAGAAACGCCACCAAAGCGAGCCGAGAAGCTAATGGCATCATTGCTCATATGCAGCGCATGTACGGCATGTGGCACAATATTCAGAACAATCTGTCCATCTTTAATAAACTGCTCAGGAACCATGGTATTTGGGCGTGTGGCATCCACCAGCAGGTAAGGCGTCATATTGTTATCGCAAACCCACTCATAGATTGCACGTGCCATATAGGGACGGGTAGGGCTAAGGCTGAATTCTTGTTCGGACATGAGGTTTCTCTACGGATGCTTGAGTTGCGCTGAATAACGGTTCTTTTCCTGCAATGTCATGGATTTTACAAAGGCAGGACGACTGAAAATTCGTTGGCAATATAAATAAAACAGACGGCATTGCTGCTGTGGTAATTCTACACCCATCTGTTTCAGACGGATAAAAATTGGTGCCAGCATACAATCCAGGATACTAAATTGTTCAGACATAAAATAGGGAAAATGCTGGAAGAGTGGCATCAGTGAAATCAGGATATCCTGTAACTGCTTTTGTGCCTGAGTTCTGGCTTTCTTATCTAGCGTATCAGGATGGCGTAACATGATATCAGCCAGCTTTAACCAGTCATTTTCAAAGCGCCAGATGTATTGTCGTTGCTCTGCGCGGGGCATTGGGGCATCGGCATATAGTTTATTCTGACGATAACGATCATCTACATATTCTGAGATAATTGAAGTATTAAATAATTTGAGTTCATTTTCGATCAGCATCGGCAATTGATTATAAGGATTAAGGCTGGCCAGATCCTCATCATCGGCATCCACCAAAATCAGGTTATATTTAATCTGTTTTTCGGCAAGTACGTAGCGAATCCAATGGGAACGAAAGTCATCGACATGACTATAGAGAGTGATTCCTTGAAGAGGCGCGCTTTCGACTGACATAAATCCTGATGAGCTTCTAATGAATAGACTAGGATACTAAAATTCAACCTAAAAAGCACCAAGCATCAAAGATCAATCGGCTTGAGCCGAGGTAGATTATAAGAAAAACAACTGGAGGAAAATAAGATGCTGATCAAGCTTCCTGTCATTTTGCTATTTATCTGTATTGGGATCGCAAATTATTATTTGATGAAGTCGTTCTGGTGTCATGAGAGTGTATGAGGGAAAGATGTGCACGAACAATAACAAGAAAATCTTTCCATATATTCAGCTGATACCCATAAAAAACCCTGGAAAATCCAGGGTTTTTTGTCCGATTCGGTAAACGAATTAACGTTTAGAGAACTGAGGACGTTTACGAGCTTTACGTAAACCAAGTTTCTTACGTTCAACTTCACGAGCATCACGAGTAACGAAACCAGCTTGACGAAGAGCAGGTTTTAAAGTTTCGTCAGAAGCGATCAATGCACGAGTAATACCGTGACGGATAGCGCCTGCTTGACCACCAATACCACCACCAGCAACAGTGATGTAAAGGTCATATTTGTCAGTAGCTTCAAGAAGCTCAAGTGGTTGGTTAACAACCATACGAGCAGTTTCACGACCGAAATACTGTTCAAGAGTACGGTTGTTAATTACGAGTTTACCAGTACCAGCTGATAGGAAAACACGTGCAGTTGCGGTCTTACGGCGACCTGTACCATAATTAGTAGCCATGTGCTGTTATCCCTTAGATGTCCAAAACTTGTGGCTGTTGAGCAGCGTGTGGATGCTCAGTACCTGCATACACTTTCATTTTCTTGATCATTGCATAACCAAGAGGACCTTTAGGTAACATACCTTTAACAGCTTTTTCTAGAACTGCTTCTGGTTTGTGAGCGATTAACTTTTCAAAGTTAGTCTCACGGATACCACCAGGGAAACCAGTGTGGCGATAGTATTTCTTATCTTGTGACTTTTTACCAGTCACAGTGATTTCTTCAGCATTGATAACAACGATGTAGTCGCCAGTGTCAACGTGAGGAGTATAAGAAGTTTTGTGCTTACCGCGTAAACGACGAGCGATTTCAGTCGCAAGGCGACCTAAAGTTTTGCCAGAAGCATCAACAACGTACCAGTCGTGTTGAACCTCAGCTGGCTTAGCGCTGAGAGTTTTCATTAAACCACTACCTATTATAGTTGGTTTGGACTATGGAATCTGTCCAAACTAAAGGAGACGCGATTCTAAACGAATACGTGAAGAATCACAAATGAAAATTAAAATTTCAAGCGCTGTATTTTATCTAATCTCCCTGGTGAAAGAAAGACCTAAGCCTTTATATGCTACAAAAACTGCAACTATATTTGTAACCATAGTTTCAATGGTATCAAAATATTGATTTATAAGTACTCTTTGCAATGATTACTACAGCGTAGGCGTGATCGGGTTATAATATTTCTCAGCTTTGCCAAATTGAGAAGATGATGCTGCCTTTATATGTCACCAGTGGGGAACCTGCCGGAATTGGTCCTGATATTTGCCTGAGTCTTGCAGATCGTGTTGATGAGCGCCCAATTGTGGTATTGGCGGATATTCATATGCTCAAGCAACGTGCTCAGGTACTCAAATTATCGGTTGAGCTGATTGAATATCAAGGACAGGAGTCATCTTCAGGCATCGGTCAGCTATTTGTAGAGCATGTTCCCGTGCAGCAAGACGTCGTATTGGGTGAGCTGAATCCGAACAATGCGGCTTATGTACTGGAGCAACTGCGTCGATCCGCAGACTATGCCATGTCAGGAAAAAGTGTCAGCGTCGCGACTGCGCCTGTACAAAAGTCCGTGATAAATGAAGCGGGCATTTCTTTTAGTGGTCATACCGAGTATTACCAGGAATTTGCTGGTGTTCCACGTGTAGTCATGATGCTGGCCACCAAAACTTTACGCGTGGCCTTGGCCACTACCCATCTTCCGCTTCGTGCCGTGGCAGATGCGATTACGCCTGAACGCTTGCATCAGGTGATTGATATTCTGATTCACGACCTGAAATCCAAATTCAAGATTGAACAGCCGAATATACTGGTTTGCGGTTTAAATCCGCATGCCGGGGAGGGCGGTTATTTGGGGATGGAAGAAATTGAAGTGATCAATCCGGTACTCGAAAGCTATCGTGCCCAAGGTATCAACATGAGTTTAAGCCTACCTGCTGATACTTTATTTACTCCAGAAAACCTAAAAGATGCTGATGCTGTTCTGGCGATGTATCACGATCAGGGCTTACCTGTGTTAAAATCACAGGGCTTTGGTGAAGCCATTAATATTACCCTCGGCTTACCGTTTATTCGAACTTCTGTTGATCATGGCACAGCACTCTCCCTTGCGGGGACGGGACTTGCGAAAAGTTCCAGCCTGCACGTTGCTGTCGATTTAGCCCTCGATCTGGCGCGCCACTGATTATTGTTCATCACTCACGTTGGAAATGTTTTTATGTATCAAATTAATGCCTTAAACCCAAAAGATGAAGGGCATCAGGCTCGAAAAAGATTTGGTCAAAACTTTTTACATGACCAGCGTGTCATTGCCAAAATTGTACGCTCAGTCAATCCGCGTCCAGGTCAGAACATTCTGGAAATTGGCCCGGGTCTGGCCGCTTTGACTTCACCTTTAATTGGTGAATGTGATGCCTTAACCGTACTTGAGCTGGATCGTGATCTGGCTGCTGGCCTGCCGGGTCGTGTGCCGCATCCGGAACGTTTAACCATTATTGAAGCCGATGCCTTGAGATACGATTATTCTCAGTTGTTCCAAGAAGATCGTCCATTACGTGTGGTCGGTAACTTGCCCTATAATATTTCAACGCCACTGTTATTCCATCTCTTGGAATTTGGTGACAAAGTGCAAGACATGCATTTCATGCTACAAAAAGAAGTCGTGGATCGCATTACCGCATCACCCAATACCAAAGAATATGGCCGTCTGTCGGTGATGATTCAATATTTCTGTAAACCGACTTTCTTGTTCGAAGTGCCACCTGGATCTTTTAATCCGCCTCCAAAAGTAACTTCTGCGGTATTCCGTTTAGAGCCTTATAAAGTTAAACCGATTGTGGCGAAGAATGAAAAAGCGCTGGCACGTCTGGTATCTCATGTCTTTACCCAGCGTCGTAAAACCTTGCGTAACAGCTTGAAGGGTATGCTGGTTGAAGAGGGTTTTGAAAAAGCGGGTGTTGACCCGATGGCGCGTCCAGAAACCCTGACCCTTGAACAGTTTGTTGCACTTTCAGATCAAATGGTGGCTTAAATTACGATGAACCGTACTGCTCGATATAATTATGTGATTGGTGATGTTCAAGGCTGTTTTGAGGCCTTGAAAGCTTTGCTTAAAGAAATCCAGTTTGATGCAGAACAAGATTTTATCTGGTTTGCTGGAGATTTGGTTGCACGTGGTGAAAACTCAATTGCAGCATTGCGGTTTATCAAAAAGCTGGCTGAGCAAGGTGCGGCTGCGACGGTCTTGGGAAATCATGATTTGACTTTGCTGGCTTATGCCCGCGGCATCAAACCGGTGAAAGAAAAAGACAATGTTCGTGATGTGATTGATGCGATCGACAGTGATGACTTGATTGACTGGCTGCGCAAACAGCCAATGTGTCTATTTCCAAATGAGCAGACTATCCTGACGCATGCTGGGATTCCGAATATCTGGAGTGCAGAAAAAACTGCTCAATTGGCACAAGAAGTCGAAGCGATCATTGCTCATGATGACTTCGAGGTGCTGGATGATTTTCTGAAAGAAATGTTCGGGAAAGAACCCGCACTTTGGTCGGATCAGCTACAAGGCCATGAACGTATTCGCTGTATCGTGAACTACCTCACCCGAATGCGTTTAACTGACGCTGAGGGACGTCTGGAATACAGCTTTAAAGATGCGCTGGATGATCCGATGCCGGAAGGTTTTAAACCTTGGTTTGAGTTTGAATCACAGGCTGCGAAAAGTCATCAGATCCTGTTTGGTCACTGGGCCGCCTTGAATGGTAAAACCATTTCGAACAAGATTCAGAATGTAGATGGCGGTTGTGTCTGGGGTAATCAACTGATGGCATTCCGCCTAGAGGATCAGCAGATGTTTGCAGTGGATAATCCGGCGATGTAAGCACATTCCATAAAAAAGCCACGTGATTACGTGGCTTTTTAGTTTTAAAATTTAGTCTGCTCGAATCCAGGTCTGGTTACGGCCTAGAACTGAAACGCCAATACTGGCACGTAAGGTTAAACGTTTACCCGTATTGTTTAAACGCATTTTTGCATCATAAATTTTACCTGCCAATGGGTCGATAATACGACCTTTGTCATAATTCTTGGTGCCTTCAACCAGTTTTAGGCCTTTTAAAATGGTCATACCTAAAATAGGCTGATTGGTATAAGGTGCAGGACAGTTATTGCATTTTTCACGTGGATTATAGTCTGGGCGAGGCGTGATTTTTACAATTTTGCCTGAATAGGTATTATTTGCTTCTTTGCTAATGAAGATAATCGCTTTAGCCGCCCCCGTTTTATCATCAATTTGTTGCCAGGTCCCGGTAATATCGTCTGCCCAAAGATTGGTCATACATCCTGCTGTAAGCGCGGCAAGTAATATTTTTTTAAACATAGAGAGTCATTCCAAAGAATTTTTATCATCGCCCGCTCATGTTAGAAATCTTACTAAAATAGTCAACACTTATCTGAATACTATAGAGTTGATACACTGAAAAAAGCTGCCAATTTGGCAGCTTTTTTGAATAATGAGAATTAGGTATTAATCTTGGCGAATCCAGGTCTGGCTACGGCCTAAAGCGGACACACCCACATAACCACGCAAGGTTAAACGTTTACCATTGGCATTTAGACGCACTCGAGCGTCATAAACTTTACCTGCCAATGGATCAATCACTTTACCTTTTTCATAATTGTTGGTGCCTTCCACATGTTTTAAGCCAGTCAATACATCCATGCCCATGATCGGCTGATTGGTATAAGGCGCGGGACATTTATTGCAGGTCTTTTGTGGAGTATAGCCTGGACGTGGAGTCACTTTGATAATTTTTCCAGCAAAAGTTCCATTATCATTTTGACGAATTTCAATAATTGCTTTTGGTGAGCCGGTTTTATCATCAATTTGCTGCCAGATGCCCGTCAGATCCTGTGCATAAGCAGTCCCAGTCATCAGTGCAGCGATGAACATTAATCCTAATTTAGTTTGTTTCATTATATTTATGCCTTTTTTATAGATGAATAAAATATCCCCAACACAAAAGTGCTGTTTTTATTAATCCTGGCGAATCCAGGTTTGTGTGCGACCAATCGCAGAGATCCCGATATATCCACGTAAAGTCAGTCGTTTCCCATTGGCAGAAATCCGCCCTTTTAAATCATAAATTTTGCCAGTGAGTGGATCGAGTACCCGGCCATGTGCATAGTTATTTTTGTTGGTGGGTTTCAGTCCTTTAATGACGTCTAACCCCAAAATCGGTTTATCGGTATAAGGTGGTGGACATTTGACACATTTTTCCCGTGGTGTATAACCTGGGCGAGGTGTGACTTTAGTAATCGTTCCGGTATACGAGCCATCAGCCTGCGTTTTCATTTCAATCAATGCTTTAGGTGAACCGGTTTTATCATCAATCTGTTGCCAGAGACCAGATAACTCCTGAGCAAAAGCCATAGAGCCTGTGAATAAAGAAGCTGAAAAAAGAGTTAAAATTGCGATTTTATACATGAGATATCCTTATCCTTATTTTTTTATGAACATTCACCTAATTCCATGTGGTGAACGATGATGCAAACTACGTTAATACACTTTCATAATCTATATTGCATGAAAAAAGCATATGTTTAATATTCATACAACTTAATGCATTAAAATGCAAGTTTCTATCTACTAAAGCATAACTCCATCACATTTTTTTAATTAAGCAGGAATTAATCCTGCTTAATCCAGGTTTGACTACGGCCTAGTGCTGAAACGCCGATATAGCCGCGTAGGATCAGACGTTTCCCATTAGCACTTAATTTTGCCTTGGTGTTATAAAGATTCCCTGATAATGGATCAAGCAGCTTGCCTTGAGCAAAACTGTTATTGCCGACGTGCTTTAAGCCAGTGAGCACATCCAGGCCGAGAATAGGTTTATTGGTATAAGGTGCAGGACAGGACACACAGTTTTCTTTCGGGGTATATCCAGGACGCGGGGTGATTTTTGTGATCTTGGCAGCATAGACGCCGGAAGCCGTCTCACGAATTTCGAGGAATGCTTTAGGTGAACCAGTTTTGTCGTCAATATTTCTCCATGTCCCTGAAAGGTCAGAGGCCAAAGCCAGATGGCTGAAAGAGGCTAAAAGTAAAGTTGAAAAGAATTGAACCTTTTTCATATATCTGTTCCTAGGTTGGATTAGAGTTCTTACTCTATAGTAAGAACGATTACCACATAAAACAAATGATTAATTTGATTCACTAGTCACATTTTTTGCAAATAAAGTATAAACGTAGGCAACCAGACCGCGGTAAAGACTGCATTGACGGCCATACCAAATGCGGCATAACGTCCTGCAACACTGCCACGCTGCCAGGCCTGAGCTGTACCAATAGCATGTGCGGCTAGTCCTAAAGCCAGTCCAGAAGCGCGCTCATCATTAATATGTTTGAGAATAAATGGCGAAAAGGCTGCACCAATCACGCCAGAAAGAATCACAATCAGAATGACCATGCTGATGGGTGCATCCAGCAGGGTGGCAATATTAATCGCAATTGGAGTAGTCACGGCACGGGTAGCAAACGCCATAATGTCTGCAGAGGACATATGCAACAGATAAGCCAGTCCCATCGGTAAGGCGACAGCACTGATACTGGCAAAAACCAAAATGCCGATAATGGCTTTGAGCGGCAAGTCATCGTAGCGCATTGCGGCCAACGGAATGGCCAAGGCAACAGTCACATAGCCAAGTAAATGGTTGAAGAGTGGATTAACTTCATCCATATAATTTTCATAGGGAATGCCGAGCACAAATAGAATTGCCAGTATAAAGAACATGCTGAACACGATGACGGGAATTTGCGGAATGAATCGGTTACAGGGTTTGGCAATCAGATAGGCGATAAGGGTAACCGTAAAGCCATACAGAATAGATAACATGCGGAACTCCTATAACCAGCGCTTGGCCATTTTGGCGTAAATCCATAAAGGAATCAGGGTGCTGAAAAACATGATGAACAAGAAGGCGGGGATTTTCTGGCCCATATGAGCCAGCATCATCAGTGCACCTGCACTGACAGGCAGGAAGGCAAAGGCGCTTTCCTTCATGAGCTTGTTATTGGTATCGACCAGGCGAGCAGGAAGCTTGCCAAAATAGCGCCAGGTAAACAGCGCAATTAAAAGGCTCAATAACCCGACCAGATTACCTAATTCAGGATGATTCAGTTGGGTCATTAACCAGACTGAAGCTTCCCGAAAGACAATAATTAGTAACAGGGTGCCGATCCATGCTGGCCAATCTATTCGTTTTATCCAGTTCATTGCTATGATCATTAATATTAATAAGTTTACTTATCAAGTTTTACTCGATCTTTGACTGGATTTCAAACGCTTCCAGTGGACGCTGAAATTGCTGCGCCTGTTTGCCTAGAATTTCATCTAAAGGTAAATGCGCCTGTTTAATCAACTGTTCCAGTTTTTGTGGGGCAATTCGAATATGCAGATGTAGCTGACCTTCATCATCATAATGTTCAGACTGGATCACATTCAAACTATAGAGCTGGTTACGCAGCTTGCCATAAGCGGGTTTCAGGATTAAATCGAAGGACTGTAGTTGCCCCATCAAGGATTCATGTACCGCTTTACGCAGCAGGTCGATACCTTCGCCACTATGTGCCGAAACATAGACCCGTTCCGGTTCACCTGGACGTCGATAAATAATTTTGGCTTCTTCACCGCTACAGTCAATTTTATTGTAAACCTGCAGGATCGGAACATCGGCTCCAATTTCTTTCAGCACTTTTTCTACAGCTTCAATCTGCTCCAGCATTTCTGGGCTGCTTGAATCAATGACATGCAGTAACAGCGTGGCTTCTACGGTTTCCTCCAAAGTTGCTTTAAAGGATTCCACCAGAGAATGTGAAAGATTACGGACAAAACCGACCGTATCGGCCAGCACCAGATTGCCGATCCCATCCCATTCCAGACGCCGTAAAGTAGGGTCCAAGGTTGCAAACAGCTGATCGGCTGCATAGACATCGCTGTTGGCGAGTAAATTAAAGAGGGTCGACTTGCCGGCATTGGTATAGCCGACTAAAGATACTGTTGGAACAGCTGCTTTTTGACGGGCAACACGGCCTTGCATCCGGGTCTGGCGGACTTTATCAATGCGTGCCTTGAGCTGTCCCATACGGATACGCAGCAAACGGCGGTCTGTTTCCAGCAGGGTTTCACCCGGACCACGTAAACCAATCCCGCCTTTCTGGCTGTCGAGATTGCCACGACTACGAATTAAACGTGAAGATAAATGTTGCAGCTGTGCCAGTTCGACTTGCAGCTTACCTTCATAGGTACGGGCACGCTGGGCAAAAATATCCAGAATCAGTTCAGTACGATCGACCACGCGGCATTTAATCACCTGTTCCAGATTACGGGCTTGGGCTGGGGTTAGGGCATGGTCAAAAATGACCAGATTGGCCTCCAGCTCTTCAACACGTTCAGCGATTTCTTCTGCCTTGCCGGAGCCGATAAAAAATTTGGCATCGGGTTTCACCCGCTGAGCATAAATATGTTCCAGAATTTCAGCATCTGCAGACTGGGCCAGTAAACGAAACTCTTCAGCATCAAGGTCATCCAGCATTTGTACGCTGACACTCACCAGAATGACGCGCTCTTTCCCTCGATGTTGTTGTAAATATTCCACTCAGGCCAATCTCCACTTGAAAACTTTAGTGTAGTTGAAAAAGGGCTGAGCAGATACTGAATTAGCGCGGCTTTGGTTTAAAGTGCGCTGATAAACAGTTGTGCAAGTGTTACCAGTACCACGGCATAGATGAAGGTGCCGCCCAAAATATATTTGAGCACTTGTAAAGGCGGAGGTGTGTCGTTCGCGGGCTGGGTTTGATCTGGCATGGCTACGATCCTTTTCAATCTAATATTTCGATAGTTTTATTTTGAATGATTTTTTAATCCAATTAAAATTGAAGATATAGATGCTATTGGTCGATTTTTATTATCAATGCAAGTTGCGAATGAACAGTATAGAATGAGTTTAATTCGTGGATATTCCCTGTATCTCGCTTAGGATTTAATGACGTTTTTATGAACTCAACTGTACAAAACCAGACTCCAGATATCGAAGGCTTGGCCAAGTTTTTTCTGTATAGCCGGAAAATTACCGCCTCATTGGCCACCATCAGTGAGGGGTTCTATTTGGTTTTTCGTCATGGCTTATATAAAAATCCGAATAACCCGACCAATACTCGCTATGTGCAACATTTTTGCCGCCAGTTATGCAAAGTATTCAATATCGAAGTGCGGGTACATGGCGAGATTCCGCGTGAACCCGCCTTATGGGTCAGTAACCATGTGTCCTGGCTCGATATTGCAGTTCTGGGTTCAGGGGCACGCGTATTTTTTCTGGCGAAAGCAGAAATTGAGAACTGGCCAATTCTAGGCAAATTGGCCAAGGGTGGTGGCACCTTATTTATTAAACGTGGTTCAGGAGATTCCGTCAGGATTCGTGAACAAATTACCGGTTTCCTGAAACAGAATATTCCGGTGCTGTTCTTTCCTGAAGCGACGACTTCTGATGGGCGAGCCATCAAAAAAGTGCACGGCCGGATTTTAGGCGCCGCGATTGAAGCGCAGCGTCCTGTACAAATCTGTCTGATTTGTTATGTGAATCAGCAGGGTGAACTGGATATGGTTGCGCCGTTTGTCAATGACATCAGTTTTGCTGCCCATGTCAAAAAAGTACTGGAAATGCCGCAAGTCATTGCACATTTAGTGGCTTTACCTGCAATTGCCACGGAAGGGCATACGGTTGAAAGCCTTACCCGTGTGGTCCAGGAAAAAATGCAGACTGGCCTAGTTGAACTTCAGTCACGGGTATTAAAAAAGCCTCAATAAGAGGCTTTTTTATGGTTTTTGTTCAAAGAATCAAACTTACATAAAGCCTTCAATAGGCAGCCACGACACCAGTTTAAGTCCAGCTTTCTGATACCATTTCATTTTTGGTTCTTTGGTAAACGTTTGAACGTCACCATTGGCTTTCTTGATTTTCCAGTTAATGTTCTGATTCGCATCCAGCACCAGTTTATACGCATATTTGCTTAAATTTTTGTCCATGGTGTCGTGTACTGCACGTGCCAAAGACGGACTGTTCAGCAACACGCCAATTTCAGTATTCAAATAAGCTGAACGCGGATCAAAGTTAAAAGAACCAATAAACACCTGTTTTTGATCCAGTGCCATCAGTTTGGCATGCAGGCTGGAACGACTCAGTCCTTTCAGGCTGACTTTAGCTTTTTTCGAAATTTCCTCAGTATTGGCATTTAGGTGATTAGCTTCTGGCGCTGCCAAGAACTCATACAGCTGCACCCCATTTTCCAATAGATCCTGACGATATTTGGCATAAAAGGCATGCACCACGGCAACGTCGTTGGCCTTAAAAGAGTTGGTCAGGACGCGAACCTTGATATTCTCATTCGCCAGTTTCTTTAAACGGTCTGCACCAATTTTTTCCGGAACAAAATAGGCAGAGACAATATCGACACTTTGTTCAGGTTTTTCCAGACGCTGTAATAACTGGAAATTCAGGTGTTCTTCGGTTTTGGCCTTGGCCTTGATTTTGCTCGGTGGATCTTTGACTACTTCGGCTTCCACCCAATCCAGCTGAATGTTTTGTTCCAGCCATTGGTCAAAGGCTCTGGAACGATTGGCCAGATCCAGATAATTTTGAGTGGCTGGATCCTGACTATGGGTTTCTAGCTGTTGTTTTAAGCTTGGAAAACGTAAGCCATGATGCCGTGGATTCACCACCTCTTGTACCGGATAGGCATAATCATCATTCCAGTATTCATCGAAGGAATGAATGATTTCATCCGATGCTGCACCGACCAGCATCACATCGACATCAGAGAACTGATAGCTTTCACTGACATTATAATACTGGTTACTCATATTGCGCCCGCCAATCAAGGCAATCTGGTTATCAGCAATAAAGCTTTTATTGTGCATGCGGCGGTTAATGCGCTTTAAATCCAGCACCATGTCCATGGCGCGGTATTTACGAAAGCGATAGGGATTATACAGTTTGACATCGATATTTTGATGCTGGTTTAAGGCCAGATAAATCCCTTCCATTTTCTTGGCATTATTGTCATCCATCAACAGGCGCACTTTTACGCCACGATCTGCTGCCTGAATAATCGCATGCAGGGCGAGGGCACCGATTCGGTCGTTATCCCAGATGTAATATTGCAGATCCAGACTGCGTTCCGCTTTATTAATCAGCTGAATCCGAGCAGCCAGTGCTTCAAGCGGATCATACAGCACGCGATAACCAGTCAACCCGATGTTCTGATCACGTAAAGGTTCAACAATTTGTGCCAGGCTGGTTTGCGATGTATCCGTTTCAAATGCCATCTGGCTTGGCTGTTCGGTTTGCTTGGGTAAGGTACTACACGCAGGCAGACCCAGAACCAGGCTACAGCTCAGTAAAATGCCAGCTTTATAGCGATGAGTGCGGATAAAACCTGAGGATTGAAGGTGAACTTGATCGCGGGGAGCAGTGGCCATATAAGTCGAAGAATGAAAAATTAGAATTGAGTATAATTGCCAGCTATGAAAAGATAAATATAAAGCCAGTAATCTGCTGCTCGACTGAATAAGGCCAATTTATGTGGGATTCGAATTCCGTACTGTTTTATTTTTATCTGGGGATGGCGATTTTAGCCATCTGGGCTGTGGCTCAGGCATGGTCGAGCCAATCACGTACCGAAACCATTCATCCCTTTAAAGCTTTTGGTCATTTGCTGGCGTTTTATCTTGCCTATTTATTAATCCCTTTGTTTTTCTTCAGTATTTATGCTGGATGGACGGGTTATTATTCACTGCATGAAGCCATTTTTGTATTTTTACTCAGTGGGGTTTTGACTTATGCACGCTTTATCGAGCCGCATTTAATTCAAGTGAAAACGACACAATATCAGATCAATGCAGATAAACGTTTAAAGCAGCCGGTGAAAATCGCCCTGATCGCAGACTTACATATCGGTCTTTTTTCGGGTCATGAGCGTCAGTTGCGACAAATTGTACACAAATTAAATCATATTCAACCTGATTTGGTGGTGGTTGCTGGCGACTGGACTTACGAGCCAGAAAATAAACTGGCACAGGAACTGGCGGTTTTAAAAGAGATTCACGCTCCGGTCTATTCAGTCAATGGTAATCACGATGAGCAATATCCCGGACCGCCGATTCGAGAGTTATTGCACTATGCATTGCAAGTCAATCAGGTCATGGATATTGAAGGTCAAATTGTCGAATTTGATGAATTCCGACTTTTGGGCGTAGGCGACCTCTGGGCTGGTAAAGCCGATATGCGCAGTTTGCCAGACTTGCCTCAGGACAAGCCTTGGGTCATTCTTTCGCATAACCCTGATACGGTCGATATGATTCCGAAACTGCCGACGCGCCCTCTGATGCTGTCTGGACATACTCATGGCGGACAGGTGGAACTGCCTTGGCTAACTAATTACGTCATGAAAAAGGTTTCAATTTTGGGACATAAAAAGGGTATGTATCGTCATGAACATGCAGATGTGTTCGTGACTGTTGGTACCGGCTTGGTCGGTGTACCTTTCCGTTTCCGGGTGCCGCCTACTATTGATATTATTGAACTGATTTAAATTTAGTCGGCGTACTGTACTGTATTAACTGATGATCCAGACCAGAATCAGCAACACCACTGCGACGGCCGCCATCATCCAGATTTTCTTTTCGATTTTTCGGGTTGGCACATTTTCACGTAATTGTTGCGCAGTGATTTCAGCTTCTGTCGGTGTACTCAAGCTAGGATGGGTGGGGATTTCCAGTGGTGGTGTCACCAGGTCAATATCACCGGCATCATCACTAAAGCGTGGACCTGTACTCTCATGCTTCATGACCACATCATGTTCCCGCACAATTTCATCAATCACTTGCAGTGCCTGAGCTTCATCCAAGGGTGTATTCTCGGTGATATAGCGAACAGCTTCTAATTTTTTATCATCTTCCAGCAAAATAATGATATTGACCAACTGCTCCTGCGATAGGTATTCAATAAGATCCTGCATGGCCTTGCCTCATTTTTTGAATTGAGTTCATTTGATTGTTGAGCAAATTTAACGAGATAAGTAGCCGAGTTTTGTTGTGAAATCATAAAAAAAGCCAGCATCGAGTGCTGGCTTTTGAATCGATCTAAAACCTTAGATCTGATTATTTACATCATCATTCTTGGTTTCACGAATCAGCAAAAACGCGACAAGCGATAGGATAGATGCTGCGGTCAGGTAATAACCGACTGCAGACAAACCATAGGCCGTTGCCAGCTTGGTTGCGATTAGCGGTGCAAATGATGCACCGAAGATGCCTGCCAAGTTAAAGGTCAATGCAGAACCCGTGTAACGTACTGAAGTCGGGAAGATTTCAGACAATACAGTACCGATTGGCCCATAAGTTAAGCCCATAATCGCCAGACCAATACACAAGAACAGGAACACCACCAAGGTGCTGCCAGATTCAAGCATATCTGCAAAGAAGATACCGAAGATCGCAGAAATGACACATACCGCAATCGAAGTGGTCTTACGGCCAAATTTCTCAGCCAATACTGCTGAAAGCGGGATAAAGGCAGCAAAACACAGGGTCGCAACTAACTGCAATTGCAGGAATTCTTCACGAGAATAACCGAGTTGTTTGGTTCCCCATTGCAATGCAAATACCGTAGTAAGGTAGAACACAACAAATGTACAGATTGCAGCAATCGTACCCAGAACTAGCATACGAGAGTGCTTTTTGAACACTTGAACAAAAGGAACATTTACTTCTTTTTGTTTATCTAGCACTTTCTGGAAAGCAGGCGTTTCATGCAGTTTTAAACGGATCCATAAACCGACAATTACCAACAAGGCACTTGAGATAAACGGAATACGCCAGCCCCAAGCCATAAAGTCAGCTTCAGACATGAAAGCGCCAAGCGTCAGGAAAGAACCTGTTGCCAGAATAAAGCCGATCGGAGCACCCAGTTGCGGGAACATGCCATACCAGGCACGTTTGCCTTCCGGGGCATTTTCAGTTGCAAGAAGTACCGCACCTGACCATTCACCACCCAGACCCAAGCCCTGACCTAAACGGCACAGTGCAAGTAACAGTGGCGCAGCAATTCCGATTTGCGCATAAGTTGGCAATAGACCAATCGCAACGGTTGAAATCCCCATAGTCAGCAAAGCTGCAACCAAGGTGGCTTTTCGTCCGATCCGGTCACCTAAATGACCAAATAATGCTGCACCAATCGGACGGGCAATAAATGCAATGGCAAAAGTCGCAAGAGACTGAATGGTTGCGGTCATCGGATCTGTACTGGTAGGGAAAAACAGATACGGAAAAATAATGACAGCAGCGGTGGCATAAATATAAAAATCGAAGAATTCGATTGTAGTGCCTACCAAGCTTGCTGTTAAAACGCGAAATTTTGAATTTTGTGCTGGCTGAGCAGCAGAATTAGACGACGCCATGGAAAACCTTACACTTACTAAAAATAAAAAAACTTAGTTTTAAAAGCGTAATCTTTTTAAAAAAGGCGTAATTTTTTAAAAAAACAACTGCAATCTTCTCGCTTCAACTCGCTCAGGGTCACTGAAATGAAAAAGGAGATGATTAAATCACGTAAAGATAGATAGACAGAAAATGTGATCCTGCGCCTATCAATACAAATATGTGCCAGATAGCGTGGGTATATCTTACTCTTTTTAAAGCGTAAAACAATGCACCCACGGTATAAGCGAGTCCACCAATGATGAGAAAGGTTAAAGATTGAACACTTAAATATTGCTGCATATCATCAATCACCAGCAGCGCCAGCCAGCCCATGGCCAGATAAGCCGCTAAAGAAAGTTTCTGGAAACGATGAATGAAAACGAACTTGAAAAGTGTACCAAGAAGGGCAATCACCCACAGTGCAATCAATAAATACTGGGCTTTGGCGGTCGGAATGGCAATCGATAGGAAAGGGGTATAAGTTCCGGCGATTAAATAATAAATCGCAGTATGATCGATTTTTTTATAAAAATAACGGCGGTCTGCCGCAGTGGCCATGTGATAGAGCATAGAAGCAGAAAATAACAGAATCATGCTCAGCGCATAAACCCACAGTCCAATCCATTGTCCAGTACTCAGGTAAGACCCTTTAATAATCAAAAGAATACCAGCAACAATGGACAGTCCGGCACCTACACCATGACTAATATAGTTAATTCGTTCCTCATTTTGATCATAATCTGGAACCAGTGGAGCATTCTGCATGATTGTCATTCTTCTTCAAATATACACTTGTATAGTAATTCAATTTTGCTTTTAGGTTAAGAAGATTTAAACTTGATGCGCAATTCATTTCAGGTTTTATCTATGTCAACGTTGACAACTCTCTCAGATCAGGAACAGCAATTCTTGGACACCTTTCAGCAAGCTGTTGAAAGGGATCAATTTGATCGCCTGATCTTAAGCCAGTATAAAGGTGAACTGCAGGATTTAGAGAAAATGACCTTGCGAGTCATTCCATTAAATGAACAGCGCGTATTGAGCTGCCTGTATCGTTACAAGACCCAGGATGTCACCAAAAATTATCCTTTAGATGAAGCATTATTCCAGGTTACTTCACTACTGGCGTGTTGCAAACAGGCCAATCTGATGACAGTAGATGAAGAATTACAGCTGAAAAAAAACAAGAAAAAAGCCATGTTAACGCGTAGCAAACATAAAGCCGCGATGAATCAGGTGAAGCCTGCTGAACAAGGCCATGACCGGATTAAACAACGTTATGTCGATCAGGACAGCATCTTTCTCCAATATCTCGGTATTACCGATCAAAAAGCGCAAATCATTCCGAGCATGGCGCGTAAATGGAAGCAGATTAATAAGTTTGTAGAAATCTTCTCAGGTGCATTGGCACAGATTAAGCCACAGGCTGAAGGCCTGCGCGTGGTGGATTTTGGTTCGGGTAAGGGCTATCTGACTTGTGCTTTATATGACTATATGCAAAAACATGGTCAAACGCCGTATGTCACCGGGGTAGAGCTTAATCCGAAAATGGTTGAATTCTGCCAGAATGTCGCGCAGCAATCTGGTTTTGATCAGCTGGACTTTTTCCAGGGGGATGTCCGTACTTATGCACCGGAACGTCTGGATGTGATGATTGCCTTACATGCCTGTGATGTAGCAACAGATTTTGCGATTCATAGCGGGATTCGCCTGAATGCGCAGATGATCATGTGTGCACCGTGTTGTCATAAGGAATTGCGTCCGCAGTTGCAGGCGCCAAAAGTCCTCAGCCCGATGTTACAGTTTGGTATTCATGCCGGACAGCAGGCAGAAATGTTGACCGATACCATTCGTGCTTTACTGCTCAAAGCTTATGGTTATGAAACCAAAGTTTTTGAATTTGTGGCGCTGGAACATACCAGTAAAAATAAAATGATTCTGGCGACAAAACGTAAAGACTATCAACAACCTGATCAGGCGGTTCTGGCACAAATTCAGGCCTTAAAAGAGATGTATGGTATCCAGAAACATTCACTGGAATTGTTGCTCAATGACCAGTGGGATCAGCAGGGAATTGGTTCTAAATGCTAAACAACCCAGAACTGAAAATAGTGTCCGGCAGCTGGAAAGCTTTGGCAGTGTATGCCAAAGCGATTCGTGAAGCCGTGTTTATTCAAGAACAGCATATTGCAGCTGAAGATGAGTGGGATGCTGAGGATGTGGTTGCTGTACATTTCATTGTTTTTCAGCAGGATCAGGCGATTGCTACAGCACGCTTATTGTCAAATAACAGTATCGGTCGGGTTGCAGTCCTAGCAACAACACGCGGTTTAGGTGTTGGTCAGCGCTTGATGCAGGCCGTGATTGACTATGCGCGTGCAGAGCAGCGTGAGTTGGTCAAGCTATCTTCGCAAGTGCATGCCATTGGCTTCTATCAAGCGCTGGGATTTGAAGCTCAAGGTGAGGAATATCTGGATTGTGGTATTCCGCATATTGATATGTATTTAAAACTTTAATTTTCAGCCCTTCAAATACAAAAAAGCGAGGCATTGACCTCGCTTTTTGATGCATAGCCTGAATTTGAATTAGTGGCCATGCGCTGCATTTGAGCTGTGCTCGGCATTATCCATATTGGCATGTTCTTCAGCTGACATATTGTGTTCAGCGGCTGTCGTACCTGGATGACCATTGGCAGCTTCACGTGCTTCACGATCTGCTTGTGCTTTGGCAATGGCTTCTGGAGACATCGTTGGTGCATTTTTAAAAGCGTGTTGCTGGGTAGTCTGTTTATTTTGCTGGCTTGGCATGTAATCCGGTTCATTACTTATCGCGAGCCAAAAAATAAGCATGAATAATCCACCTAAAATACAGAAGATGATAAGTGCTTTCCAACCCCAAGGAGATTTTTCAGGTGAACTGTGATCAGTCATAGGTCTTACCCACGTGGATATCAAACTTATGTAACTTTATAACATAAATTGATCAAAAAGCAGATCGAAATCTGTCATCAGATGAGTCTATCCAGTGCATGAAGCAAATCCAGAAGATAAAAAAGAGGAAACACGTTCCTCTTTTATTTAAGTGCTCAAGTTATTGAATCGGCTGAGCGTGTGCTGCGCGATCTTTGAGGAGTTGTGGAGCTTTGAAGCGTTCACCATATTTATTTTCAAGTACTTTGGCACGGGTCACGGCTTTGGCTAAACCATACTGATTCAGGAATTGTACTGCACCGCCCGTCCAGGCGGCAAAGCCGATGCCAAAAATGGAACCGACATTGGCATCAACGACAGATTCCAGGACACCTTCTTCCAGACAGCGCACGGTATCCAGTGCCTGTACAAACAGGAAGCGGTCAATCATTTCCTGTTCAGAAATATCGTTGTCTTTTTTCCAGTGGCTGAGACCAGACCAGAGCTGCTTTTTGGCATCGGCTGGATAATCATAAAAACCTGCGCCTACAGCCTTACCTTTACGGTTAAACTCGTGAATCATACTGTGAATCACCTCATCCGCAGGTGATTTAGTGATGGTCTGATCCTGTGCTTCTAAAGCTTTGTATCTTTCATTGGCCACATGTTCAGACAGAGTCAAGGACACTTCATCCTGAATCGCCAACGGGCCTACCGGCATACCGGCTTTGAGAGCTGCCATTTCAATTCGTGCCGGATGTACGCCTTCTGCCAGCAGACGCAAGCCTTCCTGTACAAAGGTGCCAAACACGCGGCTGGTAAAGAAGCCACGGCTGTCATTCACCACAATCGGTAATTTGCCAATCTGCTGCACGAAATCGAAAGCTTTGGCCAGCGTTTCTGCCGAGGTATTTTTACCTTTGATAATTTCGACTAGCTGCATTTTATCGACCGGACTGAAGAAATGCAGGCCGATAAAGTTCTGATCATTTTTTGAAGCCTGGGCTAATTCTGTGATCGGCAGGGTCGAGGTATTCGAAGCCATCACCCCGTTGCTGATAAGATATTGCTCTGCCTCTTGCGTGACTTGAGCCTTGAGCGCGGGATTTTCAAAGACGGCTTCAATGATCAGGTCACAACCCGCTAGATCTTCATTCGATGCAGTTGTTTGAATCAGGCTTAAAAACTGATCTCGTTTCTCGGCTGATAAACGCCCTTGAGCGACTTTTTTATCCAGCAGTTTCTGGCTATAGGCTTTGCCTTTTCCAGCCGCTTCTAATGAAATATCTTTCAGAACTACTGGAATGCCTGTGCTGGCAGTGGCATAGGCGATCCCAGCACCCATCATGCCTGCACCTAAAATACCGACTTTAGTGGCTTTCCACTTTTCAATATCTTGAGGGCGACTGGCACCGGACTTGATTGCATTCAGACCATGCCAGAAAGTGCCAATCATATTTTTAGAAATTTGACTGGTCGCCAAATAAGTAAAGTAACGCGATTCAATGGTCAGGGCAGTATCGACATCGACCTGTGCACCTTCTACCGCAGCCGACATGATCGCTTCAGGCGCAGGATAACAGCCTTTGGTTTTATCGCGCAGCATCGCCGGAGCAATTGCCAGCATCTGGGCAACTGCTGGTGTCGAAGGGCTACCACCCGGAATTTTATAGCCTTTTACATCGAATGGCTGCTGAGATTTTGGATTGGCTTTGATCCAGGCAATGGCCTTTTTCAACAGTTCATCGGTACTGTCTGCGACCTCATGAATCAGCCCTAAAGATTTAGCTTTATCGACTCCAAACTGTTTGCCTTCCATTAATAAAGGAAAGGCATTTTGCAGACCGAGCAGGCGGACGCTACGGACGATACCACCGCCACCTGGTAATAAACCCAGTGTGACTTCAGGCAGGCCAAATTTGCTTTTAGGGTCATTCAGGGCAATACGATGATGGGCACACAAGGCAATTTCCCAGCCACCGCCGAGCGCCGTACCATTCAGTGCAGCAACGACAGGAATACCGCGAGTTTCGATATAGCGTAGTTTGGCTTTCATCTCTTCAATCATATTGAAGAATTCAGTTGCATGTTCAGGAGTGGCTTGAATCAGTTCGTCCAGATCACCACCAGCAAAGAAAGTTTTTTTCGCTGAACGGAAAATAATCCCGGCAATATCTTCATCGGCTTGTAACTGGGCAACGACTTCATCCAGTGCCGTGCGAAAGTCGGCATTCATGGTATTGGCAGACTGGTTTGGAGAATCAAACGTTAAAATAACAATATTATCTTCATTTTTTTGATATTGAATTGCGCTCATTATTTTTCTCCTTATACCAGTTCAATAATGGTTGCGATGCCCATACCGCCACCTACGCAAAGTGTAGCCAGACCCCGCTTTTTGCCTTGGCGTTCTAACTCGTCCAATAACGTCCCTAAAATCATCGCACCAGTCGCACCGAGTGGATGTCCCATGGCAATTGCACCGCCGTTGACATTCACCTTGGCAGGATCAACCTTCATTTCATTGATAAAGCGCATCACCACGGCAGCAAAGGCTTCATTGACTTCAAACAGGTCAATATCATCAATTGTTAAACCGGCTTTCGCCAAGGCCTTACGAGCAGCCGGGGCAGGGCCGGTCAGCATAATGGTCGGATCTGCACCGACCAATGCCGTCGCCAGTACTTTGGCACGTGGCTTCAGACCTTGTTCTTTTACTGCTTGTTCCGATGCGATCAAAACCACAGCCGCACCATCGACAATGCCTGAGGAATTCCCGGCATGATGCACATGATTGACAGCACCGACTTCAGGATATTTTTGCAGGGCAATTGCATCAAAGCCCATTTGCCCCATAGTGGCGAAACTTGGATTGAGTTTACCTAAGCCTTCAGCGGTCGTTATCGGTTTGATGAATTCATCTTTATCCAGAATCACTACACCGGCTTTATCTTTTACTGGAATAACGGATGCGTTGAAGTAACCATTGGCTTGAGCGGCAGCTGCTTTCTTTTGTGATTGTTCGGCAAACTGGTCTACTTCTGCACGGCTATAACCGTCAATCGTGGCAATTAAATCTGCACCAATACCTTGTGGAATAAAGTCACAGGCCATATTGGTCTCAGGGTCCAGTGCCCAAGGACCACCGTCAGAACCCATCGGCACGCGGGACATGGATTCGACTCCACCTGCCACAACCAGATATTCCCAGCCAGAGCGGACTTTTTGTGCGGCCAGATTGACAGCTTCCAGACCGGAAGCACAAAAACGGTTAATTTGCACACCCGCTACATCATTATCCCAACCAGCAGCGATGGCAGCCGTTTTGGCAATATTGGCGCCCTGATCACCAATTGGGGTGACACAACCGAGCACGATATCATCTACTTTTGCGGTGTCAAACTGATGACGAGCCTGAAGTTCGTTGAGTAAGCCAGTCAGTAATGAAATGGGTTTTACCTGATGTAAAGATCCATCTTTTTTGCCTTTTCCGCGTGGCGTACGAATGGCGTCAATAATATATGCCTCGCTCATAGCATGTCCCTTTTATTGATTTGATGAAAATTATTCTAATGACTCGAGTGTAATACTTAATTTTTGAAGTGCAATGACGAGAACGGGTCAGATCATTTGAGCGATTTAGCCAATTTTAGCTATAAAAAAGCCTAAGCTAAGGCTTAGGCGGAGAGAACTGGTTTTATTATTAAATGCTCTTTTGCGGCACCACTTGATTAATGATAGCCATGCAACTGACGATACAGACCCGGGGTTACACCGGTCCATTTCTTGAAGGCACGGTGGAAAGTACTGGTTTCACTGAAACCGACCTGTTGTGCGACATCTTCAAGGGTCAGATCCGGATTAAGTAACAGGTGAATTGCTGCATCACGGCGCAAGGCATCTTTTACGCCTTGATAGCTTTTGCCTTCGGCTGCCAGACGGCGGCGCAAGGTTTGCGGTGATAGATAAAGCATCGACGCGACATCGTTTAATGTTGGCATTTCTTCGCCAATCTGGCTCTTCAGCACATCACGAATACGTGAAGTCAGTGAGTTGGTATTTTTGAATTTCACCAGCAGTTGGGCCGGCGCTGCTTTCAAAAATTCTTCCAGAGTTTCTTCATTCTGGCGAATTGGCAAATCCAGATAATCCGCAGCAAAAGTGATCTCGGTGCGTGGCATATCGAACTGCATTACCGGCGCAAAGAATAAGGCATCATATTCATCGGCATGGTCTGGACGAGGGTAGCTAAAATGCACGCGTTCCAGTGGCAGGCGACGCTCAATGAGCCAAGACGCCAAGCCATGCCAGATCATCAGCATGCTTTCAGTAATGAAATGATCCGGATCCATCGCATTTGGAATCAGCGGAACCAGACGTGCTTCGTGTTTGTCGCGTTCCAGGGTCACCGACCAGTCATCACCAAAGAGTTTGTAGAACTGGGAAGACAGTTCCAGTGCATCACCCAGAGTTTTGGCATGAATGATCAGCTGGCACATGATCGCAAACGTACCCAGACGGCGTTGCTGTTTGTCAAAGCCGACATGCTCGTCCTGGGTTACCATCCACAACATTTTAATAAAGCGGGTATATTGTTCAGGCGAAATACGCGCTTTGGGCTGATGCAGCAATTCTGCTTCAATCCCGACGTGAGACAATAAAGTATCGACATCCATGCCCAGACGCTTAACGCCAGATAAGGCTGCATTGACGAAGTGGATACTGATCGTATCACGACTCATGTTTAATCCTTCAGTCTCTTTAATGTTCACTAATAATTGACCTAAATGACGAAAAATAATAAAGCAATGGCAATTTACAAGAATACCTTTGCCATTTTCTTACATATTAGATTGCCGAAACTATCAAGGTAAATGGCTGAACATGACATTGTTTTTATGCATTTATGTGCCTAAGATGCTGAAAAAAGCAATATAAGTAGAGCAAATACTCCAATGTCATATGTATTAAAAGGATTGAAAATCCTAGATTTTTCTACACTTTTACCCGGCCCGTTTGCCACATTATATCTTGCTGATTTAGGTGCAGAAGTTGTGCATATTGAATCACCGACCCGACCGGACCTGTTGCGATTAATGCCACCCTTTGCCAATGGACAAGCCACTTCACAGAGTTATCTGAATCGAAACAAGCAATCGGTTGCACTGGATTTGAAAGATCCTGTGAATATCGAACTGGTTAAATCCAAGATTGCAGATTATGACATTGTGATTGAGCAATTCCGTCCCGGGGTGATGCAACGTCTAGGCTTAGATTATCAAACCTTAACCGAAATTAATCCAAAATTGATTTACTGTTCCATTACCGGTTATGGCCAAACTGGCACATATAAAGATAAGGCAGGGCACGACATTAATTATCTGGCTTTATCCGGAATTGCCGGACACAGTGGCCGGATTGAAAATGGTCCACCTGCCTTGGGAATTCAGGTTGCCGATGTTGCGGGTGGTTCCATGCATGCCGTGATTGCGATTCTGGCCGCGGTGATTGAACGTCAGCAAAGCGGAAAAGGGCAATATATTGATATTTCCATGACCGATTGCGTGGTGACGATGAATAATCTAGCGGCTTCTGCCAGTCTGGCCGGTAATCAGCATCAACGGCCTGAATCAGGGTATCTGAATGGCGGTACTTTTTACGACTATTATGAAACCCAGGATGGGCGTTATCTATCGATTGGCAGTCTGGAACCACAATTTATGCAGGGGCTGGCACAGGCTTTAGAGCTGCCGATTCTTCTGGAAAAAGGCGCCTCTTATACCGCTGAAGATCATGCTGCGGTAAAACAAGCGATTCAGAATAAAATCAAGACCAAGTCATTAGCTGAATGGCAAATGCTGTTTGCAGCGCTGGATGTCTGTGTCGAACCGGTGCTCAAACTTGAAGAAGCTTTGTATTCTGATCTGGCCCAGCAGCGGGGATGGGTTGTACAGGTGCCACTCAAATCCAACAGTCAGCAGACCGAAGCACAACTGGCTTGTCCGATTAAATTTTCACGTTCCACGATACGTTATGAATTTGTAGGGCAGCAATTGGGAGAGAGCCAAAATTGGTAGAATTTTTAAAGTATTAATAAGATAGTTAACCGAAGTTGAGAAAATTTTTCCTATATGAAAATAAGTAATAATGATTGAAGAATTTAATCATTATTACTTTAAATTTAATCGAATGCTGTAAATACTGAGATCCGTGAAACTTTGGTAGGCTTATCAATAAAACCGCTATGAAATATGTATAAAAAGCATTTTATTGATAGGTTCAATCTCGCTATCCTTGCCGGCGATATAATAGAAACTACTAGCTGTACGCCATGTATTTATATACTGATTTCGATCAGCAACTGATTAATGAACGTGTTGCACAGTTCCGTGACCAAACGGAACGTTATTTAGCCGGTAAACTCACTGAAGATGAGTATCGTCCGCTTCGTCTGCAAAATGGTCTGTACGTACAGCGTTATGCGCCAATGTTACGTATTGCCGTGCCATATGGTTTGATGAACTCAAAACAACTTCGTAAAGTGGCTGATTTGGCAAAAGAATATGACCGTGGCTACGCGCATATTTCGACCCGTCAAAACATCCAGTTTAACTGGCCTGCGCTGGAAAATGTGCCGGATATGCTGGCTGAACTGGCCACTGTGCAAATGCATGCGATTCAGACTTCAGGTAACTGTATCCGTAATACCACGACGGATCAGTATGCCGGTGTGGTTGCAGGTGAAATTGCCGATCCGCGTCCGACTTGTGAATTGATCCGTCAATGGTCAACCTTCCATCCGGAATTTGCTTTCTTGCCACGTAAATTCAAGATTGCAGTCTCTGCACTTGAAGAAACCGATCGTGCAGCCACTGCATTCCACGATATTGGTGTGTATATCGTGCGTAATGAAGCAGGCGAAATGGGCTATAAAATCAAAGTCGGTGGTGGTCTCGGCCGTACGCCAGTGATTGGTAGCTTTATTCGTGAGTTCTTGCCACGTGAAGACCTGATTGCTTATCTGGAAGCAGTGCTTCGTGTGTATAACTTGCATGGTCGTCGCGACAACAAATATAAAGCGCGTATCAAGATTCTGGTAAAAGCCTTAACACCAGCAGTATTTGCCGAGAAAGTTGAAGCTGAATTTGAGCATACGATTAAAACACTGAAAATCGATGCAGACACCTTGGCGAAAATGGATGAGAACTTCACGCCATTTGACTACCAAGATTATGCAGATGAAGATTTCACTGAACTATTTGCACAATATCCAAAATTCAAACAGTGGTTCAACATCAATACCAATGCACATAAAGTGAAAGGTTATCGTATCGTGACGATTTCACTGAAACGTGCCGGGATTGCACCGGGTGATGTCAGCACCGAAGAAATGAACCTGATTGCAGACCTTGCCGATCAGTACACTTTCGGTGAGCTGCGTACCACGCATGAACAAAACATTTCCCTGGTCGATGTCCCACAAAAAGATTTGTTCGCTGTATGGCAAACCCTTGACCAAAACAACCTGGCACGTGCGCATATCGGTTTCTTGACCGACATTATTTGCTGCCCGGGCGGTGATTTCTGTTCATTGGCGAATGCGAAATCTATTCCGATTTCTGAAGCAATTTCACGCCGTTTTGATGATCTGGATACGATTTACAATTTAGGCAAACTGGATCTGAATATTTCAGGTTGTATGAATGCTTGTGGCCATCACCACGTTGGTAACATCGGTATTTTAGGTGTAGACAAGAAAGGTGCAGAATTTTACCAGATCACTTTAGGCGGTAATGCCGATCATGATGCTTCAATTGGTGATATTCTTGGCCCATCATTTGCAGCCGAAGTCGTACCGGATATCGTAGAAGAAATTCTAAATACTTATCTTGACCTGCGTCAGGAAGATGAAGAGTTTATCGATACTTATCGCCGTGTCGGCATTCAACCATTTAAGGAGCGTGCATATGCTTAATACCGCACTTCAAGTGCTCTCTAAAGATGGCACGATTGCAGACAATACCTATCAATTGATGGGTGAAGATGGTGTATTACCCCAAGGTGATGTAGTTCTGACTGTGGACCAGTTAGATCAGATTGCCAATATATCAGGTAAAAAAGCATTGTACTTAACCGTCGATGCTTCTCCTGAAAACCATGAATTTCCATTAGATCAGCTCGATGCAATCTTTATCGAGTTTGCCGGTTTTAATGATGGCCGTGGTTATTCATTTGCAGCACTTCTTCGCCGTCAGGGTTTCCAGGGTGAACTACGTGCCACCGGTGATGTGTTCAAAGATGTGCTGAATTACATGAAGCGTTCTGGTTTCGACACTTTCGTGATTAAAGAAGGTAAAGATATTCAGGAAGCCGCTGCAGGTTTGAATGATTTCAAAAATCCGTACCAGGCATCAACTGCGGTTGCACAGGCACATTATCAAACAGGTGCTTAATTTAAATTAAGTTGCTGTCAAAAAGCCGGATTGATTCCGGCTTTTTTATATCTTGATAAAAACCTTTAATTTTCTTCAAGTTGACAGTTGATCATCCAGTGAATTCCAAACTGATCGCTAAAGGCAGCATAAAGTGCGCCCCAAAAGGTCTTTTCTAGCGGCATCTCAATTTGACCATTCACCGATAAAGCATCAAAGAGTCGTTGTGCTTCAGCTTGTTCGCTGGCATCTAAGTTAATGGAAATATAGTGGTTATTACCTTGAATGAAAACGGTATTGTTTTGTGCACAAAATTGATCATTCGTATCGGATGCCATCAGTTCTGTAAATTCGTTAATGGGAAGTGAGATATGCAGGATTTTATTTTGATCCGCTTCCGAGAGTGTGACACCTTCTTCAGTTGGCATTTCACCATAACGACTCAGACTTGAAAATTCGCCTCCAAAAACTGATTTATAAAAGTTAAAGGCTGCTTCAGCCTGACCTTGGAAATTGAGGTAATGATTCAGTTGCATGGGAGAACTCCCTTTTTATTTTGCTTGCTTTAATCTACGCCACTTTGCGGTATTTTGCGCGAGCAAGCTTTATCAAAATGTAAGCGAAAAAAATCCTCCAGATCAGGAGGATTTTTAACTCCCTCTCCCTATGGGCGAGGGATGGGGTGAGAGAATAGGTTAAAGTAATTCAATCGCCACAGCTGTCGCTTCACCACCACCAATACACAGGGCTGCAATCCCTTTTTTTCCACCGGTACGTTTTAGTGCATGAATCAAAGTCAGGATAATACGTGAACCGGTTGAACCCACAGGATGACCGAGTGCACATGCACCACCGTTAATGTTGACTTTTTCAGGATCCAGCTTGAACTCATCGATTGGACACATGGTGACCATGGCAAAGGCTTCATTGATTTCCCAAAGATCGACATCAGAAGCGGTCCAACCCGTTTTATCCAGTACTTTTTGGATTGCACCGACTGGAGCAATGGTAAATTCAGATGGATGTTGCGAATTTGAAGCATAAGCAACAATTTTGGCTAAAGGATTCAACCCTTTTGCTGCTGCATTATCAGCCGAGGTAATTACTAGAGCTGATGCGCCATCTGAAATCGAGCTGGCATTAGCCGCCGTAATCGTACCGTCTTTAGCGAAAGCAGGACGCAAAGTTGGAATTTTATCGATGTTGGCATTAAATGGTTGCTCATCTTTATCAACAACCACATCGCCTTTACGGGTTTTAACTGTTACAGGCACGATTTCATCAGCAAAGTAGCCTTCATTGACCGCAGTTTGCGCACGCTTTAATGAGCGAATCGCAAAATCATCCATCTGCTCACGGCTATAACCTTTGGTATTTGCCATATCTTGGGCAAATGAACCCATCAAACGACCTGTTTCAGCATCTTCCAAGCCATCCAGAAACATATGGTCCTTGATTTCACCATGGCCCATACGGAAACCGCCACGTGCTTTTGGCAAGATATAAGGCGCATTGGTCATGGATTCCATACCACCGGCAACCACGATATTTGCAGAACCTGCTTTAATCATGTCAGCAGCTTGCATGACGGCTTTCATGCCTGAACCACATAATTTATTAATGGTCACAGCACCAGTAGAATCTGGAAGACCAGCTTGACGCATCGCTTGACGTGCAGGGCCTTGCTTTAAGCCTGCCGGAAGGACACAACCCATAATGACTTCTTCAATATCTGCTGGTTGCAGACCCGCACGGGCAATTGCTTCTTTAATGCTGACCGCACCGAGTTCTGTAGTAGTTACACTTGCAAGACTCCCCTGGAAGCCACCCATGGCTGTACGTGCACCATTGACAATTACGATGTCAGTCATTGTTCTCTCTCCGTATGAGTTTTAATCAATTTTTTCAAACTTAAGCAGTATATTGAAAAAAACTCAGGATTGAAGCGTTAATCGCAGCGAAGCATAAACTGGATAGTTCTGTTAGCAAGACGAGAGACTTTCAATCCTGATATGGCCCATTTTGCTGAGTACAATACGCTGTTGGCTAGAAAGATGGGTAGAACAATAATAGAAACTACCATTTGAACCAATCGGCAAGGCAGTATGCGCTTGATAAGTGACACTCGGTAAACTCAAAGTTCCTCGCCAACTTAGGTTACCGTATTTGAGGTTCAGTGCATCAATATGTAAAATTTGTTCGTCTACATCCACTTGCCTGTTTTTATTTTTATCAATAAAAACCAGCATGTTCTTGTTCCATTGATTGGCTTGGCAACTGAGAGAATCTTGGCTCGGGCAGATTACAATATTTTGATGAAACACTGCAGCCTGGCTGCGTGCATAGCGATTAATTTGAGATAATTTGATCGGAATATTTTTGGCTTCCTGTTTAGATCGATATTCATGGAAGTACGGTAGAGCAATACTGGCCACGATTGCAATTATTGCAATACAGATAATTAACTCAACAATAGTAAACGCTCTTATTATTTTTTTATACATAGAGTTACCTGATTTATATATTATTTTTATAATAATGGTGTTATTAATTATATGTTTTTTATGCTTTATTGAGCATGTAAATCAATGCTTACTGAAGTCTCAAGAAAGCTGTTAAAATAAAATTGGCAATCAGAATAGGGTATTCGGAATAAAAAATTGAGTAAAAAGTTACCGAATTACAACGGAAATTGTAAGTAATTTTGTCAATAATTTACTTGATTAAATTAATCAAGCACTTGGAAAAATAATAAAGTGTTTGTATGATGCCATGTGAATAGCTTAAGAATAATACTGGGGTAATAAAAAGCCTATCTCAGGATGGCCTAATTACGGGCTTGAGCTTGAACAACAATTGTTATCTCTGGAGGATAAATCCATGAAAATGAGTCGTATTGCTTTAGCTATGCTTGTAGCTGCACCTTTTGCTGCTGCCAATGCAGGCGTAACTGTTACTCCGTTGATGTTAGGTTACACCTTCCAAGACACCCAGCACAACAATGGCGGTAATGATGGTGAGTTAACAACTTCTACTCAAATGGATGACGATCTATTTGTCGGTGCAGCACTTGGTGTGGAACTTACACCTTGGTTAGGTTTTGAAGCAGAATATAGCCAAGTTAAAGGTGATATGATCGATCAAGCAGGTGCTGAATATAAAGGTCAAAATATCGCAGGTAATTTTTATGCGACTTCTGACGTATTCACTGGCAACTATGACAGCAAAGTAAAGCCATACATGCTTTTAGGTGCTGGTCATTATAAGTATGAATTTGATAACGAGTTAGGTCGTGAAGGTCGTGGCCTTGAAGAAGAAGGTACTTTAGGTAATGCAGGTGTTGGTGCTTTCTGGCATATCAACGATGCATTGGCGCTACGTACCGAAGCACGTGGTACTTACCACTTTGACGAAAAATTCTGGAACTATACAGCACTTGCTGGTCTTAACGTAGTTCTAGGTGGACGTTTGAAACCAGCTGCTCCAGTGGTAGAAGTTGCTCCAGTTGAGCCTGTAACTCCGGTTGCTCCAGCTCCACAAGAGTTGACTGAAGACCTGAACATGGAACTTCGTGTGTTCTTTGATACCAACAAATCAAACATCAAAGATCAATACAAACCAGAAATCGCGAAAGTTGCTGAGAAGCTAGTTGAATATCCAAACGCTACTGCTCGCATCGAAGGTCACACTGACAACACTGGTCCACGTGCATTGAACGAACGTCTATCTCTAGCGCGTGCTAACTCTGTTAAATCTTCACTTGTGAACGAATACAACGTTGATGCATCTCGTTTGTCTACTCAAGGTTTTGCTTGGGATCAACCGATTGCAGACAACAACACTAAAGAAGGTCGTGCTATGAACCGTCGTGTATTCGCGACAATCACTGGTAGCCGTACTGTTTTAGCTGAACAACCAGTTGCTCAATAATTCATTATTGAACACTCATTAAAAAGGCAGCTCTTCGGAGCTGCTTTTTTTGTGTCTGTATTTTGACTACACTTAGCCTGTTAAGATGTCGTTGAGTAAAAATATGAGTGTCGAAATTCCTGAAGACTTGCAAAATCTGGAAGCCAATAGCGGAATTTTTTCGATTTGGATGATTTTTCATCATTATGGGATTGATCTGCATATTCCGGACTTGGTTCAGCTCTGTCGCCATGATCCCGAGATGGGAACTTCAACTATTGCCCTTGCTGTTGCTTTGCGGACCTTAGGACTGGATGTCACTTTTTTTAGTGAATATGATGCAGACAAACAGCCGGTTGAGCTTGAGTTTTATCAACAAGCTGAGAAACTTAAAATACCTGTGGAACAGCGTGTGATCTTTTATGCAGAGATTCAGCAGCAGGTTGAAGCGGGCTGCTTCGTGATAGTGTTCTACGACACCTTAGACGGGGTAGGCAATCATTCACTGATCTATACAATCGATGAGAACGAAATCAGTTTCTTTGACAGTTTTGATGCTATGCCAGCCCAGGTATTTGAGCAGCAGCGTCAAGCAGAAGGAATTTGCCAGCAAGTGATTGTGATTGATGATCGCAATTTTGTGATGCGTCATAGTTAATTCAAGAAATAAAAAATCAGCCCGTAAGCTGATTTTTTTAATGAATAATTTTTTATTCCTGATCAAGTTTCATCGGCTGCACATCCATCTCTTGATAAGAGACCAGTTTGGTTTTTTTCTTCCATTTGTAGCCGAACCAAATGGCTAGGAATAGCGGAATACTGATATAGGTCGATAACACACCCATCCATTGACCGGACAAAACATCCTGATAGTTCTGTCCAAGGACGACAATCGCACAGAGGATAAACGCAAACCAAGGGGCGAAAGGAAAGAATTTAGCGCGATAAGCCAGATCTGCGAGTTTATATCCTTGTGCCAGATAACCTTTACGGAAACGGTAATGGGAAATGGCAATCCCGAGCCAGACAATAAAGCCACACATCCCTGACATGTTTAGCAGCCAGTTAAAGACTTCCTGTTCACCAAAGAAAGTGGTCAGAAAGCACAGAGCTGCGATTGCAGTCGTGGCATAGAGTGCATTCATTGGCACACCACGCGGGTCCAGACGCGCAAACATTTTAGGTGCACTACCTTTACGCGCCATATCAAACAGCATACGAGTAGACGAATACATGCCGGAGTTACCCGCAGATAGAATGGCTGTCAGGATCACTGCATTCATGATACTGGCGGCAAAGGCAAAACCGGCTTTTTCATACAATAAGGTGAATGGCGAAAGCGCAATATTATCTGTTGCAGCGGCTTGTAATAAACGTGGGTCATTATAGGCAATCAAGGTACCGATAATGAAAATACACACGATATAAAATAGAAGGATACGCCAGAAAATTTGTTTGATGGCCACCGGAATAGTTTTCTTTGGATTTTTCGATTCACCTGCCGCCACACCGACCATTTCGGTACCCTGGAAGGAGAATCCGGCAATCATCGCCACGCCAATTAATGCCTGGAAACCACCGACAAAGGGTGCATCACCAATGCTCCAGTTGGCAAATGCTTCCGCACCTGGAGTCAGCATGATCTTCACGATCATCCAGATCCCGATGATGATAAAGGCAATGATCGCGAGAACTTTAACCAGAGAAAAGAAAAATTCAGATTCGCCAAAGCCTTTTACTGTCAGGGCATTAATCCCGAAAATAATGGCAAGGAAAATGGCGCTCCAGTACACGCCCGGAATATCTGGAAACCAGAATTTCATAATGAACTGAACGGCAACCAGCTCAAAAGCCACGGTAATGGCCCAGTTGTACCAGTAGTTCCAGCCCAGAGCGAAACCAAAACCACCTTCGACATATTTGGTGCCGTAAGTGAAAAATGCACCTGAGGTCGGGTTGTGTGTGGCAAGCTCGCCTAGACTGGTCATCAAGAAATAAATCATGATACCAATCAGTACATATGCAAGTAGTGCACCGCCTGGTCCAGCGTTGGCAATGGTCGCCCCTGAGGCCAGGAATAAACCTGTACCAATAGATCCGCCAATGGCGATCATATTCAGATGACGAGCACCCAGCTTACGCTGCAGCTGCATCGTGTTTTGCGTTTCGCTCATCATGATTCCTTAACATTTTTTTGAGTGCTGGCGAAGAGCACTTTAAAGCCTTGTTGATCTGCTTTTACTGTGCAGCGACCAAAGTTTTGTTCAATCAGGGTCGGGTAGTTCAAGAAACGGTTGGCTACGATCCAAAGCTCACCGCCTGATTTTAAATGACGACGTGAGGTTTTACACAAGGTTTCGCTTGCCGTGTAATCAGTTTCGATTCCCATATGAAAAGGCGGATTACTGACAATGGCATGCAGGAACAAGGGTGCATCCTCAATACCTGTAACCGCTTTGATTTCAATCTGTTCAGGAGTGAGCTGGTTTTCTTCAAAGGTCATTTGTGTAGAAGCCAATGCAAAGGCATCAACATCCATGGCAAAAATCCGGTTTTTCGGATTCAATTTTGCCAAATACGCACTAATTACACCTGCGCCACAACCAAAGTCAGCGATTTTACCTGAAGTGACTTGTGACAAATAAGGTAATAGTGTGGCAGTTCCCACATCCAAACGGTTTTGACTAAAGACGCCTGGAAGTGCACAAATATTCAGGTCACCATTTGGTGTCGATACGGTATAACGCTGTGCCCAGTCTGCAAGTGCTTTTTTCTCGACCGTATGGTCTAGAACCAATTGCCAAAGTTGGCAATGACGCGCGCTGTCGAGTTTGAGTGTTTTACCAAAAGGCTGCAACTGTTTGGCTGCGCGCTCTATCCCGCCTTTCTTTTCACCGACCAGGAAAATACTGCTACCCCGTTTAAGCTGCGCTGCCACATTATGCAGCAAATAATTCAACAGTTCTTTAGACTTGGGTACAAAAATAACCGCCTGATCAAACTCAGCTTCAGGCATCTCTGCACCAAAATGCACATCTGCTTGTTGTGACTGGAAATATTGAAAATCGTTAAAATTCCATGTCCAGACAGCGGGATTGATAGAGGCATCGAATTCAGCGAGCAGATCATCTGTTGGTGCATTAATCAGTAGGATGCGACCCGACAAAAAATCATATTGTCTTAATAAAACTTCGCTTTTAGGATCCATAGGTATCTCTCCAATATAAAGAACACTGCCTAAGCCTGACCTAGACAGTGTTCTTTGGACATGAAATTACTTCTTTGTTTCAGGAAGTACAACATTAAGAATAAGGGCCGCGATACCACCAGTGGCAACGCCTGAGCTAAAGATATTACGGAACAACTCAGGAAGATGCTCAAGAATTTGTGGAACTTGTGCAACACCTAAACCCAGTGCCAGTGAAATCGCAATAATCAGCAAGGCGCGACGGTCCAGATGAACACCAGACAGAATGTTAATACCAGATGCTGCAACTGCGCCAAACATGACCATGACTGCGCCACCCAGTACCGCTTGCGGAACGGCCTGAATAATACCAGCAACTGCAGGCAGCAAACCAAGAATAACCAGCAAAGCAGCAATCCAGATGCCGACATAACGACTCGCTACGCCCGTCAACTGAATCACACCATTGTTCTGTGCAAATACCGAACTTGGGAAGGTGTTAAAAATACCGGCAAGGAATGAATTCGCGCCATTCACCAGTACACCACCTTTAATGCGCTTCATCCATTTTGGACCATCAACTGGCTGGTTGGAAAGCTTTGAAGTCGCAGTGATATCACCAATCGCTTCTAAAGACGTCACCAGGTAAATGAATGCCATCGGAATAAACAGGCTCCAGGAGAAGCTTAAACCGAAATGCATTGGGGTTGGAATCTGTACCAACGGTGCATCTTTTAGACCAGAGAAATCCAGATGCCCCATAAAGCCCGCCAGAACATAACCACAGATTAGGGCGATCAAAATGGCAGAACTTTTTACCCAGGTAATCCAGATACGGTTCAGAATAATAATCAACGCCAAGACGGTACAAGACATGATCAGGTTGTCAGCATTGGCAAAAGTTTTATCGCTCATGGCCTGATAACCACCGCCCATACTGATTAAACCTTCTTTAATTAAGGTCAAACCAATCAGCAGCACGACAATCCCGGTCACCAGCGGTGTAATCAGTTTTTTGATCCAAGGCAGAATTTGTGACACGCCCATTTCAATAAATGCACCTGCAATCACCACACCAAAAATAGAAGCCATGACTGCTTCTACAGGTGTGCCTGCAGCCACCATAGCTGAACCAATACCAATAATTGGACCGATGAAGTTAAAGCTGGTTCCTTGGACAATCAGCAGACCGGCACCAAAAGGTCCGACTTTTTTAGACTGTAAAAAAGTCGCGATGCCCGAGATCACCAAGGACATGGATAAAATCATGTTGGTGTCTTCTTTGGAAACACCAAGCGCCAGACAAATTAGCAGGCCAGGGGTCACAATCGGGACAATAATTGCCAGTAAGTGCTGGAATGCAGCTAAAAAAGCAATCAGTGGTTTTGGTCGATCTTCGAGACCGTATACCAGGTCGAGTTGATCTTTAGAAGGAGGAGATTGATTAAAATCAGACATGTGTCAATGCAAATTAAGGCTGGGTGGCGCTATTCTAATCGAGTTACACGTCTTTACAAAATCAAAAAAGCCCCAACTGGGCAAAAAAAGTTGAGGAGTGTGGTTACAGTGACTATAAAAGTTTTGTATTTTTCTGTATAATTTGCCCTCAAATTACATACGCATTGAATTTACATGTCAGATATTAAAACTCTCCGTAACATCGCCATTATTGCGCACGTCGATCATGGTAAAACCACTCTTGTAGACAAACTTTTGCAACAATCAGGTGCTCTCGGTGATCGCGCGGGTGAGATCGAGCGTGTCATGGATTCTGGCGCTATTGAAAGCGAACGTGGCATTACCATTCTTGCAAAAAACACTGCAATCAAATGGTTAGATGAACGTACCAATACTGAATACCGCATTAACATCGTGGACACCCCGGGACACGCCGACTTCGGTGGTGAAGTTGAACGTGTAATGTCGATGGTTGACTGCGTACTTCTTCTTGTAGACTCACAAGAAGGCCCGATGCCACAAACTCGTTTCGTAACGCAAAAAGCGTTCGCACGTGGTTTGAAACCAATCGTGATTATTAACAAAGTCGACAAGCCAAGCGCGCGTCCAGACTGGGTAATTGACCAAGTATTCGATCTGTTCGATAACTTAGGTGCTTCTGACGAGCAGTTAGACTTCCCAGTTGTTTATGCTTCAGGCCTTCGTGGTGTTGCTGGTCCTTCTCCAGAAGAACTTGCTGAAGATATGACTCCGTTGTTCCAAACAATCGTAGACATCGTTGAACCACCAGCGGTTGACGTTGATGGCCCATTCCAAATGCAAGTATCTTCACTTGACTATAACAGCTTCGTAGGCGTTATCGGTATTGGTCGTATCCAGCGCGGTTCAGTGAAATTAAACACACAAGTAACTGTAATCGATAAAGATGGCAAAACACGTAACGGCCGTATCTTAAAAATCATGGGTTATCATGGTCTAGATCGCGTTGACGTTGAAGAAGCTTCTGCAGGCGATATCGTTTGTGTAACGGGTATCGATGCACTCAACATTTCTGACACCATCTGTGATCCGAAAAATGTTGAAGCTTTACCTCCATTGTCTGTAGATGAACCTACAGTATCGATGACATTCCAGGTAAACAACTCACCGTTTGCTGGTAAAGAAGGTAAGTTCGTAACTTCACGTAATATCCGTGAACGTCTAGACCGCGAATTGATTCACAACGTAGCATTACGTGTTGAAGATACTGACAGCCCAGACCGTTTCAAAGTATCTGGTCGTGGTGAACTTCACCTTTCAGTTCTTATTGAAAACATGCGTCGTGAAGGCTTCGAAATGGGCGTATCTCGTCCACAAGTAATCATCAAAGAAATTGATGGTGAAAAACAAGAGCCATACGAAAACGTTACTTTTGACGTTGAAGAACAGCACCAAGGCGCTGTAATGGAACAAATGGGTCACCGTAAAGGTGAAATGACCAATATGGAAGTTGACGGTAAAGGCCGTATCCGTATTGAAGCAACTGTTCCTTCACGCGGTCTGATTGGTTTCCGTTCTGAATTCCTGACCATGACTTCTGGTACAGGGATCATGACGTCTAGCTTCTCGCACTACGGTCCAATGAAGCAAGGTACTGTTGCAAAACGTCAAAACGGTGTGTTGATTTCAATGGTTCAAGGTACTTGCCTGGGCTATGCACTGTTCACACTTCAAGACCGTGGTCGTCTATTTGCGAAACCACAGTTAGAAGTTTATGAAGGTATGATCATCGGTATTAACTCTCGTTCAGACGATATGACAGTTAACCCGACTAAAGCAAAACAGTTAACGAACGTACGTGCTTCAGGTACTGACGATGCGTTGACTCTTGTTCCTGCGATTGAATATACACTTGAGCAAGCGCTTGAGTTTATTGAAGATGATGAACTAGTAGAAGTAACACCTAAGTCAATCCGTATCCGTAAGCGTTTCTTGACTGAAAATGAACGTAAACGTAACCGTTCAGGTAAATAATCTCTAGATTATTTCGGGTTTTCAAAAACCGTAATCTTTTCGAAGATTACGGTTTTTTTATATTTAAGCGATGCTCACATTGCTATTTACTAAAACGCATTAAACTAAGTCAAAATTAAAAGTATTTAGTCAGGTATAATTTGACCCAAAACTTGAAAATAAAATATGGGAGCAGTTATGAGTATTATTCAAGAATTTAAAGAGTTTGCGATCAAAGGCAACATGATGGATCTGGCAATTGGTGTCATCATCGGTGGCGCTTTTAGCAAGATCATCGATTCATTGGTGAAAGACATTATTATGCCTTTAATTACCGTGATCACCGGTGGTGGCGTCGATTTTACGCAAAAATTCTTTATCTTAGGAAGAAACCCAGACAATTTACAATCTTTGGATGCCTTGACTAAGGCGGGTGTGAATGTACTGACTTACGGTAACTTTTTAACGATTTTAATTAATTTCTTAATTTTGGCCTGGGTCGTATTTTTATTGGTGAAATTCATGAACCGTTTACGTAAACAAGAAGGCCCAGTCGAGGAAACTCCGACTACCCCAGCCGATATTGAATTGCTGCGTGAAATTCGTGATGAATTGAAAAAGCGTCCACCTCAAGTCTAATTTTTCTAATCCCCCTAAATCCCCCTTTTATAAAGGGGGAACTCCTCCCTTTGACAAAGGGAGGTAAGGAGGGATTTATAAATATTAAAAATCCATCCGAAACTTGATTTCGACCAAATGAAAACCAAACTGGCTTTTGACCGGACCATGTAATACACGTTCAGCGGCAGTAAATACCAATTTATCAATCACTGGAACCAGCTGGCCTTTCTTCACTTCACCTAGCTCACCGCCACGTTTGGCAGAATTACAGGTTGAATATTGTTTGGCGATTTTATTGAAGTCGGCGCCACTTAAAATCTTCTTTTTAAGCTGTTCAGCAGTTTCTTTATCTTTAACCAGAATATGACGCACAATGGCTGTTTTCATGACTTTTTCCCTCGTACAGTTGCCACTTTTTTGACAGGGAGCTGGATCTTTTTCAAAGGTTGGCATTCAGGACAAAAAACAGAAGCCCGTTGTCCCAATTTGATATTTTCAAGCGTGGTCTCGCAGTTCACGCACATCTCACCGGCACGGCCATAAGCCAACAGGGTTTGCTGAAAATAGCCATTTTCGCCCATGGCATTGGTGTAGTCTCTTAAGGTTGAACCACCCAGATCAATTGCCTGTTTCAAGATACGCTTGATTTCCAGTACTAGCTTTTCAATCTGCACCAAGCTTAAAGTCGAGGCCGGTTGTGCCGGATGAATCCCCAGATTAAACAGACTTTCGGTCGCATAAATATTGCCTACGCCCACCACCACATGGTTATCCATAATTGCAACTTTGGTGCCAACATTTTTATTCTTCAATTTTTCAAATAAATACTCGGCATTAAAGTTCTCGCTTAAGGGTTCTGGCCCCAGCGTGTCAATCAATTTGCTTTGTGATTGTGCATCCAGCCAAAGAATGCAGCCAAAACGGCGAGGATCATGATAACGCAGTTCGATATCATCAAACTGAATGATCAGATGATCATGTTTACGTAATTCTTCATTGCTCTCGCATAGATGGAAACTCCCCGACATGCCTAAATGCCAGAGCATGGTGTCGTGTTCGAACTCCGCCAGAATATATTTAGAACGGCGAGTGAGCTTCAGTAATTTTTGCCCCACCAGCTTTTCTATATTCTCCGGAATAGGCCAGCGCAAACTTGACTGACGTACTTCAACACGTTTTACGCGTTGCTCTAATAAAGGCAATAAACTGGTTTTGGTGGTTTCAACTTCTGGTAATTCAGGCATAACACATCAGTGGCGAGGGAGATGCAGCTAATATTGGGTGAATTGGCTGGGATTGCAAGCGTTAATCTGGGTGAAATCGCTGGAAAATGACTGGGTATTTCATATTTATTTAAGCTGGAATTGTTTAAAGAATAAACTGGGTTTCTATGTTTTTATAGCGAATTTTCTTAGAAGTAAATCGAATGGAAATTATCAATACATTATAAGCTGATGAAAATTATATAAATAATTTAAGATTTTTTAAATAAAAATTATATTTTTATGTTTAAGACATAACTAAAAGTTTAATGAGTAATAAAAAAAATGCTGGGAATTTGTATGAAAAGTTATGTAAATTCATGCACCTAATAGCAATTTAAAAACCTTGCTTGTTTTTCTCTCCGAATGTTTAGGTTTTACATGAAATATTTAGGTCTAGCTCTATTGCCTTTAATGGCTGCCATGACAACCGCTCAGGCGGAATCTGCATTTGATCCACAAGGTCAGTATTTACTGGGGGACTGGAATGGTCAACGTACAGAACTGGCCCAACAGGGAATTAAATTTGAAGCCAATTTGTTAACCGATACCGCCTATCTTGCTGATGGTGGTCGTAATGAGGGCGCAGATCCATTAACTTCTGCCCAATTATGGCTGGGTACTCAACTGGATATGGAAAAGCTGGCGGGATGGAATGGTGTCACTGTACGTGCCTTGATGAGTGCACGCCAGGGTCAAAGTACCTCTGTTCGTGACTTGCAGGATCCTAGGACGCCGCAACTGGCCAATGTACAAGGTACTTTTGGGCGTGGTAATCAGGATAGCCGTCTGAGCGAGCTGTCTATTGAAAAGAATTATAAAGACCAAGGACTCAGTATTAAGGCGGGTCGTCTTGGTCTGGGTATGGACTTTAATGTCATGGCTTGTGATTTTGCCAGTACGGCATTTTGTGCTGCACAGATGGGTAAATGGCAGGGCAATATCTGGATGAATACGCCTGTAGCACAATGGGGTGCGCGCGTGAAGCAGCAACTCAATCCTGAACTTGCCGTACAAGTCGGTGTGTATGAGTTTAATCCGGATAATGGTAATGGCGCTAAAGAAGGTCAAGGCTGGAGTCTGGATACCGACCATGCAGATGGCGTGACAATTCCAGCAGAAGTAATCTGGACACCGAAATCATTAGTGAATGGCCTGCCAGGCAGCTACCGGGTTGGCGGGATGTACAATACGGCCGATGATGTTGCCAACCAAAAGGATATTGCCAATCCTACTGATGCCAAAAACCGTACCTTTGCCGGCTGGTTAGCTGTAGAGCAACAGTTAACGTCTACAGGTCAGGGCCGTCAGGGTTTGCATTCATTTGCCAACTTTACCTGGCATGACCGCGATACCAATAAAGTGGATAATTCACAACAAATCGGTGTGAAATATATCGGTCTTGCGGACAGCCAGCCGAATGATATTTTAGGTTTAGCAGTAAACCGTGTGCATGTGAATAATCGCTTTGCTGATTCACGGCCAGCTTTCAATACTGATGCAGAATACAATATTGAACTGAACTATAGCTATAACGCAACAAAGTGGCTGATGCTGCGTCCAAACCTGCAATATGTCATTAATCCAGGTTCAAGCAACAATGTGGATGATGCACTGGTACTCGGTTTGACTACACGAATCATCTTCTAAAGTTTGATCGTTCACGTTATAACTAAACAGGCTCTTAAGAGCCTGTTTTTATTTTTAGAGTGAAACTGGGCAATAAAAAGAGGAAATACAGCGTGGCATTACTATTTCAACCTATTCAATTTGGATCACTGCAACTTCAAAATAAAATCGTAATTGCGCCGATGTGTCAGTACTCTGCAACAGAGCAGGGGGAAATTACCTATTGGCACGAGCAGCAATGGGCCAACTATGCCTTATCGGGTGCAGGTTTATGTATTGTCGAAGCGACTGCGGTACAGCCAGAAGGCCGGATCAGTTATGCCGATCTGGGTTTATGGAATGACGAACAGGCAAAGCAGATCAAGACTTTACTAGAAAAAGTCAAATCCATCTCCCCGATGCCTTTTGCTATTCAGCTCGCACATGCCGGACGTAAAGCCTCAACAGATAAACCATGGGCAGGTAAAGGTCAATTTAAGCCGGATGAAGCATATGGCTGGCAAACTGTTTCTGCGAGTGATATTCCTTTTCAGACCGATGAACATCCACCTAAAGCCTTAAGCCAGTCGGAAATTGAACAGGTCATTGCTGACTTTGCAGAAAGTGCTAAACGTGCAGTTGAGGCCGGTTTTGACCTGATTGAGCTGCATGCAGCGCATGGTTATTTACTGCATCAGTTCATGTCTCCACTTTCAAATAAACGTGATGATCAGTATGGCGGTTCACTGGAAAACCGGATTCGCCTGACTCTGGAAGTATTACAAGCCATGAAAGCGGCGGTTCCAGAAGGTTATCCGATTGGAGTACGTATTTCGGCCAGCGACTGGATGGATCAGCCAGACAGCTGGACCATTGATTCCTCAGTTGAATTGTCCAAAGCACTAGAAGCTGCGGGTGCTGCCTATATTCATATTTCCAGTGCAGGTTTACATGCCAAACAGAACATTGATGTGAAACCGAATTATCAGGTGCCTTTTGCAGATGCGATCAAGAAAGTCGTGAATATTCCCGTGATTGCCGTGGGATTGATTACTGAAGCTAAGCAGGCAGAAGATATTTTACAAAAGGGCCAAGCCGACGCTATCGCACTGGCTCGTGCCATTCTTTATGATCCACATTGGCCTTGGCATGCAGCGGCAGCACTTGATGAAAAAATCAAGATTTCACCGCAATATCTGCGCTGCGCACCGCATGGTTTGAATCACCTGTTTGAGCCTTTTTAACACTGCTTTAGTCTCAGAAATTCTTATAATGGAATATCACTGACAAGAGGATACTGCATTATGATTTTTGCGGTCATTGTGCCCATATTTTTATTGTTGGCAGTGGGTTATCTGACTGTAAAGAGTCAAGTGTTAAGCAAAGAGCAGGTGGGGACGGTCGGTGCTTTTGTGATTAAAGTAGCCTTGCCCTTGCTGTTCTTTCAGTCTCTTGCCTCCAAGGACCTGCATGAAATCTGGTATTTTGAATACTTTGCAGTATATAGCAGCGTGACCTTAGTGCTCTATGGTAGCGGCTTCTGGATCATGCGCCGTCATTTTAAAAATACGCATTCGCAAAGTGCAGTGCTGTCGCTGGGCGCTGCAATGTCGAATACCGGGCTGATTGGTACGGCTGTGCTCAGCTTATTGATTGGGCAACAGGCGATGACCTATACCTCTCTGGTGGTGATCATCGAAAGCATGTTGCTGATTCCGCTGGTGCTGGTCATGGCTGCGCTGGGCACACAACATCAGGCAAATCTCGGCGCCATTCTGAAAAGTGTACTGCTGACTTTGCTAAAGAATCCCTTATTTATGGGGGTAATACTCGGCATGGCTTGTGCAGTTTTCCAGATTAAAATTCCAGTCTATCTTGATCAGGTCTTTGCCTTGATTGGTCAGACAGCGTCACCATTGGCCCTGTTTGCTATTGGCGGCGGGATCGTGGGAATGAGCCTGAAATATGTCAATCTGCAAAGTTTCTATCTGGTATTTTCCAACAATATCATGATGCCGTTATTGATGTATCTGGGGCTGAGCCAGTTGACGGACTTAAATGAGGAAATGGTCCGTGTCGGTACGCTAATTGCAGCTTTGCCGATGCCAACGATTTTTGGCATGTTGGGACAGGCGTATGGTCTGAATGATCGAACTTTAACACCATTGTTGATGAGTACCATTGCCGGTTTTATCGTGACCAGTGGCTTAATTGCCTTGTGGTGGGGGTAATCTTTTAGCAGATGGAAGCTCTGCCATTAAACAAAGCCCCAAATTGCATGGGGCTTTTTATATTTTAATTTTGTGGAATTAACTTAACTCTTTTTCGCAGGTGCTTTTTTCTGCTCAGCCAGCATTTTGTCTACCGCTGCCAAAGACTCTTTGGCCTGTGGAACATTTTGCTGCGCCAGTGCGGCAAAGATTTTCTTCGCTTCTGGCAGGTTTTGCGGAACAATACTGCCATTGGCAAACATATTACCTACTGCCATCAGCGCCGGAATATAACCTTTTTTTGCCAGTTCCTGAATGCTGCTTAGGCCTTGCTGAATCGGTTTTTCATCTTTGTTTTTGAAACCGCTGCTGATGTCATATAAGGCTTTGGCATGAATGGCCTGCATATTGCCTTTGCTGATCAGCGGTTGCAGCTTTTGCAGTCCGGCTTTATTTGACGCTGCTGTATTTTCAGAAAACAGCAGTATGGCCAGATCAATGCTGGCATCATCAAATTTGGCTGCCGAAGCGCGTTCCAGATGCTGTTTGGCTTTGGTCAAATCCTGTTTGAGTCCGAGTGTGCCGGCTGCATAATTTTTACCCAATACATAATTGGCCACCGGATAACCTTTGCTGGCTGCCTGTTCGTAGAGCTGAATGGCTTTTTTCTCGTCTTTGGTTGTACCTTGGCCGGTTTGGGTCAAATAGCCTAAGTTATATAAAGCCTGGGCGTTTCCTTGACTGGCCAATTGATTCAAAGCGTCATAGGCACCTTTAAAGTTATTGGCTTTGACCATGGCCTCAACTTTTTGGAATTGGGGATCGACTTGATCTTTTACGGTATTTGCCAGAGCGAATTGTGCAGAAAGGGCAAGAACTGTAGCGAGTACTAATTTTTTCATGGTTCCTATAACCTTATTATTGCTGGCACCTTATTCCTTGGTGCGGTTTTAATCATTTTCACTTACATCATAAAAGGATTTTGTGCTTTGTAAATATACAATTTGTCACTAAATACAAATCATCAAAGCACAATACACCGTTTAAATCGATGCATGATTTGGACAGGTTTTGCTCAATCTTGCAGATATCAAAAGGATTACTTTGCTTAAGACGACTTCTCTGGTTAAATCTCGGTTTGAATCAGACTCCCAGGATTTCACCATGTTTGTCAAAACCATTAAACGTCACTATGACAGAATCAATGCTGATGAATCGATTGCCGATGAAGACAAGATTGATGCGCTGCTGATGAAACTTGGTGCAGAGTTTTTGATGAGTCAGGAAGACCGAGTATATGTCTTTCAAAAAGGTGAACTCACGGCAAAGTTTGATGCCAAACATGCGCGGGCCTATCATTTTAAAGATTATGTGGTAAAAGACATGAACAAGCTGTTTCATGGCTTCTAAAATAAAAAAGCCAAGAATTTTATCTTGGCTTTTTTATGAGTTATGCAGTGATTATTGCGGACGCGCTACATCACCGCTCAAAGCTTCAGGAAGCTCCAGAACTTCGAGACCTAGCTCGGTCAATGCTTCAGGTTTTGCCACGACTAGCGCTTTATAACCATTCTCAATCGCGATGCTATTGACGATTTCAACATCATTATTCAGTTTGGTCGCAACATCAGGTGCGGCACCTGTGCCTTGAACCAGATGTAACCAGTGTTTTGGCTTGGCTTTAAACCATAAACGTGCAATGACTTCCTGACCCAGATAGCAACCCTTGTCATAGTGAATGCCTTCGCGTTGATGCAAACGTAATTCCTGTGGTTGAAACAGGGTTGCAGTGGCAGCCTGAATCCAGGCTTGACCTGATTCAATGGCTTGCTGTTCCCACATCGTCACATCGGTTTCAGTCGCCACAAAGTCAGTATGAATGCCATTGATGACTGGATAAACTGGACCGACCAATTCCAGTTTCATTTTTGAAAAGGCACCAAATTTTTTAATATGATTGGTCAGTTCCGTAGCCTGATCTTCAGTGCTGACGATTTCAAAACTTTCCGGACTGATTTTTTTAAGCCATAAGCCAAATTGGATGCGTCCTTTCAGACTGCAGATTGCAGTATAGCGGGTCTGGTTTTCCGCCAAAGTTTCAGTATTCAAAGTCACCTGACCTTGAAGGAATTTTTGTGCATCTACACCATTCAGACTAAACAATGTAAAAGCAGGAGACGCTGCCATAATAAGCCCCGGTTTGAATACTATAAATCAATGCAGTTATTGTGCAGCAAGCATCAAATAGAGGCAAACAAAAAAGCCAACAATCGAAATCATTGGCTTTTAGCGAGCAGATCTTTAGTGGTGATGGCTAGCCGGTAATGGCGAATCACAAGGGAATTTGCCTCCACAGACCCGTACGGTTTCCATCATGCCCTGATCTTCATGGTCGAGGATATGGCAGTGCTGTACGAAGTCACCTTCAAATTTCTTGTAATGGCTGCGCACAATATAGGTATAGTTTTGTTTTACAAAAAGCGTGTCCTTAAACTGTCCTTTCATGCCACGGTATTGCACATCATCCAGAACTGGATTCACCGGATCTTCTGGGGCTACTGCCTCACTGACATCCTTACCTTGAGGATTCAAAATTTTAACAATCTGGAACGGGTTAACATGAATATGGAACGGATGACCACCAAAACCAGCGCTGGTCAGTTCCCATTCATCAGTCTGTCCAACTTGTAACTGACGGACATATTCGCCATCCACTGAACCATCTCCATCAAAGAAATCTCCAAAACTCAGTGTATCTCCATCTTTTTTATGTCGGAAGCCAAATTTGAATACGCCAGTTCTAGGGTCGGGGCCGAGCGAAAAAGCACTATATTGTTTTGCTCGGGCAGCAACTACTTTATCAATTTCGGGTGTCATCAATGATGGATGATCACTAAACGCAGAAAGATTAAGCTGAGATAACTGGGTCTGGATGTCTTTGCTTAAACCAATTTTTTGTGCCCGATCTTTCAGGAACTGGGCAGCAGTCTGAGGCTTGGTCTTGGCTGCTTTTACATTGACCCATCCCAGCAGTTGGGCATTGAAGCGATGATTTGGAGCAATTTGAGGACCTACATTCGGTAATGGCGCGTTAATTTCATCATCGATATTCAATTTGGTGTCAAAAATGCAGTATCTATTGGTGGTCGGAAAGGCAACCATTGCATCATGACGATAACCAGGATGGAACACGGACAGGGTTCTGGTCTGTACATGATTCATGGTTAAGCCATCTTGCGCGATGGTATGCACATTCAGGCTATTCAGCTTCTCAAATTCAGCTTTCTTGTCTGCCTCCTGATAGGCTGAACAGGCTTTAATAGTTTGTTCTGCGCTAAACTTACTGGAATTGGGAATTTCCTTAATGATTAGACCAATGGTATCGCGTACACCACCATGAATCATGCGCCAGCGGTTAAACTGATTCTGTTCTGCTTTGATCTCACCTAAAATTTTACCATTGATAGAGGTGTAGTAATTCTGGTTAGTCCAGAAGCCACCAATAGACAGGTCATTATAATTTTCCAGCATGCCTATACCTACACCTTCACAGTTATTGGGAACAGCGAATTTGACATTAGGATCGGGATTGCTACAGCGATATTGGATTTGCTGGAACAACAGGATGTTTTCGTTTGGGTAACTGTTTTTTTCTTTCCATAGAATATCCATATCTCCAGTTGAGGTGACTTTGCCATTTTTGACTTTTGGTGCTCTTGAGCCTTCAACAATCAATGGGCCTGCCATGCCATTCGACACCTGAAGAGCAGTTGAACCGTGCAGATGGGCGTGATACCAGTAAGTCCCTGCGGGATGGTTCGGTTCCATTTTGAACTGATAATCAAATTTTTCCTGAGGTTTGAATTTCAGGAAAACATTATCGCTATTGCCTTGAGGACTGACCCAGAAGCCATGGGTATGCAGGTTGGTGGTATTAAAGCAGTGTGGTTCATTTACATTCTCAACATGAGTTGGACAAGTTGTTTCTGACTCGGGTGGAAGCTGGTTATTCAGGTTAAGTGCCAAGGTTTCACCCTGTTTGACCCGAATCTGTGGCCCGACCAATTGATCCTCAACATATTCACCAGTTTTTTTCTTATCAAATAAACTGGGTTTGGTTAAATAGCCTCTCAGCAGTACCTGATCCCATAAGCCATTTCTGGGGTTATAGAGCTTGCTAGTTTTATAGGCCACGATCAGCTCATATTTGCCCTTGGCACTTTTCGGTAACAGAGGTGGGTTGCTAATCAAGCTGTCTGATGTGGTCGGAACGGGATGTGAGGGTTTGGGTGGAGGTGTTGGGTGTGAGGGATGAGAGGGTTGGGACGGGATAGAAGGATTTGATGGTGGTGATGGATTTTTTGTTCCATCCCAACCGCGAGCTAAGAGCGTCAAAATGGCGGCTATAGCTCCGAATATTGCAATTTTCAACATTTCAGTTCTGCCTGTTATGGTTATTGTTTTAATGTGAGGATTGTGGAGAATGTGACATACGTCACACTGAGCTTCTGATAGTTTTGGAAAATCTGTTATCCCAAATTAGGGGATTGAAATTTTGCTAAATGCGGCGGCAGGACAGGCCTATGAAAACCAGTGAGACTATATTTTTTATCTTTAAAAAAATGCACATAAAATTAATTATTTATTATTGATATTAGTGGGTTAGGGTAATAATCAAATAAAAAGATAGAGAAATATTTTGCAACATAAGACTAAAGAATAAGGCGAATTATTCAGATTTTTTTAGCAAAAGACCGCTTTAAAGCAAAAATTCTAAAGTCTATGTAACAAATTTTTGCGAAAATACCGATTTTTATAATTAAGTATTTGAAAAATATAAAATTTGGGAAATGCTATTTGTGCAGCGTACAATGCTGCTATTACAAAAGTAACTCATCGATATCTATTGATGAATAAAAATAGAGATAAACGAGGGCAGGCAAGCTTATGAACAACAACTACCGTAAACCGCTGCAATCCACCCAGCTGGAATATTATGACGTGCGACAGGCCGTAGAAGATATTCAGCCAGGCGCATATGCCAAACTTCCTTATACTTCCAAAGTCTTGGCAGAGCAGTTGGTGCGTCGTTGTGATCCTGCCATTCTGGAACAGTCTTTACGCCAGCTGATTGAGCGTAAACAGGAACATGATTTTCCCTGGTATCCGGCACGTGTAGTGTGTCATGACATCTTGGGACAAACGGCACTGGTTGACCTTGCTGGTTTACGTGATGCGATTGCCGATCAGGGCGGTGATCCATCGAAAGTCAATCCGGTAGTTCCAACCCAGCTGATTGTCGACCATTCACTGGCGGTTGAGTTTGGTGGTTTTGATCCAGATGCCTTTGAGAAAAACCGTGCTATTGAAGACCGTCGTAACGAAGACCGTTTCCATTTTATTGAATGGACTAAAACCGCGTTTGAAAATGTTGATGTGATTCCTGCGGGCAATGGCATCATGCACCAGATCAATCTGGAGAAAATGTCTCCGGTGATTCAAAACCGTGATGGTCTGGCATTCCCGGACACCTGTGTTGGTACAGATTCGCATACGCCACATACCGATGCATTGGGCGTGATCTCGATTGGTGTGGGTGGCTTGGAAGCTGAAAACGTGATGCTGGGCCGAGCATCTTGGATGCGTCTGCCAGATATTATTGGTGTGGAATTGGTGGGTCAGCGCAAGCCGGGCATTACTGCAACCGATATCGTATTAGCATTGACTGAATTCCTGCGTAAAGAGCGTGTGGTTGGCGCTTACTTAGAATTCTTTGGTGAAGGTGCTGACAGCATGTCAGTGGGTGATCGCGCCACGATTTCCAACATGACCCCGGAATATGGCGCTACCGCTGCGATGTTCTATATCGACCAGAATACGATTGATTATCTGACTTTGACCGGTCGTGAGCCTGAGCAAGTCAAACTGGTGGAAACCTATGCCAAAGAAATTGGTCTTTGGGCATCGGATATGACTCAAGCGGAATATCCACGTGTGCTGCGTTTCGATTTATCGACTGTGACACGTAATATCGCTGGCCCATCAAATCCGCATGCACGCGTATCAACTGCTGACCTGAAAGAAAAAGGCATTGCCGGTAATTTAGAAGCAGCTCGCGCGCAAGAAGCAGAAGGCTTAATGCCAGATGGCGCGGTGATTATCGCGGCGATTACCTCTTGTACCAATACCTCTAACCCACGTAATACGGTGGCGGCAGGTTTGCTAGCACGTAAGGCCAATGAATTGGGCTTGGTGCGTAAACCTTGGGTGAAATCTTCTTTTGCACCGGGTTCTAAAGCGGCTGCTTTGTATTTGGAAGAAGCAGGCGTACTTAAAGATTTAGAAAAACTGGGCTTTGGTATCGTGGCCTATGCATGCACGACCTGTAACGGCATGTCGGGCGCATTAGATCCAAAGATTCAGCAGGAAATCATCGACCGTGACCTGTATGCAACAGCGGTGCTTTCGGGCAACCGTAACTTCGATGGACGTATTCATCCTTATGCGAAACAGGCATTCTTGGCTTCACCGCCTTTAGTGGTGGCGTATGCGATTGCCGGTACGATTCGTTTTGATATCGAAAAAGATGCTTTAGGAAACGATAAAGACGGCAATCCGATTTATCTAAAAGATATCTGGCCATCGGATGAAGAAATTGATGCGCTGGTAAAAGTTGCTGTAAAACCAGAACAATTCAAAAAAATCTACATTCCAATGTTCGACTTGGGTGTGAATGAAAAGGCAACAAGTCCGCTGTATGACTGGCGTCCGCAAAGTACCTATATCCGTCGTCCGCCGTATTGGGAAGGGGCTTTGGCTGCACCGCGTACCTTGTCAAATATGCGTCCGCTTGCGATCTTGGGCGATAACATCACCACCGATCATTTGTCACCATCGAATGCTATTGTTTTAGACAGTGCTTCAGGTGAATACCTGAAAAAAATGGGTGTGCCTGAGGAAGATTTCAACTCCTATGCAACGCATCGCGGTGATCACCTGACCACGCAACGTGCGACTTTTGCTAACCCGAAACTGTTTAATGAAATGGTGGTGCGTTCTGACGGCACCATCAAACAGGGTTCGAAAGCACGTGTGGAACCTGAAGGCGAAGTGATGCGGATGTGGGAAGCGATTGAGATCTACATGAACCGTAAACAACCGTTGATTATTATTGCCGGTAAGGATTATGGTCAGGGTTCTAGCCGTGACTGGGCTGCTAAAGGTGTGCGTCTGGCAGGTGTAGAAGCAATTGTAGCGGAAGGTTTTGAGCGTATTCACCGTACCAATTTGGTCGGTATGGGTGTCTTGCCGCTTGAGTTTAAGCCGGGTACAGACCGTAAGACTTTGGGTCTTGATGGTACTGAGCTGTATAGCGTGATTGGTAATATCGCGCCACGTTCGACTTTAACTTTGGTAATTGAGCGTGCAACCGATGATGGTAAGAATCAGATTATTGAAGTGCCAGTCACGTGTCGTCTGGATACGGAAGAAGAAGTACATGTGTATGAAGCGGGTGGGGTATTACAGCGCTTTGCACAGGATTTTTTGGAAGGGAATGTGGCTTAATAATTTAAGCTGTAATAATTGATTTTGTTGTAAAAAGACCCTACTGTGAAGTGGGGTTTTTATTTAGAGCATTAATGTCTTTATCAAGAAAATACAAACAGGTACTTTTCTTTTTATACTTAAGCAATTGAGCTTCCTCAATGATTAAAGACGTCTATAACTTTAAGGGAATATAAAATTTCATATGGCTATGGTGATAATTTTGTATTAACGCACTGCGCTATACTTGGCCTTATGCATCACTTATCTCAATGTTATTAAACTACTTAACTTGAAAAAAATAATAAATTATCACTTAATTAATGAGTTACTAAATAATAATTAGAAATACTACTTTGCCCAAACGACACTATCATTTACAAAAATGGACAATAGACATTCATTACCAGAGGGTTATACTAGTCAGACCATTTCTAAAACCATGGAGAACAAAGATGGTTACTGCTGGCGAAAAACCCGGAACAGGCTTCTATTTTTGTGTTCAATGCGGACACCGCACCTACTTAGAAATTGGTACTGATCGTTTACCACCGTGTACCAAATGCCAAGGCAATCAATTTAACAATAAGAATGCCTAAGCAAAACAACTCAAACAGTTACCCTCTGTTTTGAATGAAAGCCCTATTACTCGATAGGGCTTTTTGCTATCTAAACTTCGCTATTTATGATTTAGATTTGATTGAAAATTAACCAATAAAACCCCATATAAAAGCTTAGATTCACAGTATTTAGGGCTGCTCAATTGCAATATTATCTTGATCTTAATCACGACTCAGGTGTCGCCAATTACGAGATTGGTAATGAGTTTATTCGTGTGCAATTTAAGAAAACCTCGAAAGTCTATACTTACAGCTATAGTAGTGCCGGTTATCAGCATGTCGAGAACATGAAACAGCTTGCCCGATATGGCGATGGGCTAAATGCCTATATTAACCAGCATACCCGTCAGCTCTTTGTACACTAGAACTGGTCTGCTTCTTGCTTCAATCCAAGTCTGAGTCGGCAAATATTTAATAACAGCTAAATATCTGCCTTGAAATAGTGCATATGTACATATTGGAAAGAGGGTAAGCGCATATGGAAATCAGAGAGTACGCACCAGAATCAGGCAAATTAAGCAAAAAAGCCCATTTTTATTCCGCATGGCCATTAATTCTGATCCTGTTTGGGGGCGTAATTGGCTTGCTCTACGGCGTGATGGCTTATTTGGTGAATCTGAAAATCTATAATTCTGAACTGACGAGACTCAATAAGGTTCTGGCCAATCTGCTCTGCGGGATGTCAGCGATCAGTATCTGGTGGTTTAATGCACAATGGATTCAGGCTGCTTTGTTTCAATAAATAGTCCTCATGTCTTGAAGATAAATTGCAATAAAGTCCATTTTTATCGAAGAAAAAAGCGTAAAAATTGAAGGATAGGGTTTATTTTCCTTAAATTGGATTAATAATGAAATAAATTTTCAAAAATTCTAAAAATTAAAAAAACATAGGAAATTAATCCCGCCCATCTTTGCCTAATATAGCTCTCAAGGGTGTGATGGGATCGGAAAGAGTAGCATGCTGTGAGCGGCGCAAAACGCGAGTGCAGTACGAACCCAAAAGGTCTCGATTCGGCTTAGGACGCTATAGACCAAAAGTTTATAGGCTATAAGATCAGGTCTTACAAAGAATGATAGTTGAAGTAAACCATTGCGAGTTTTCCCAACACCCTAAAAAATTCTCTAGCAATACATGCAGAATAAAAAATAAATATAAATCATAAGTTTAATAAAACTATTTATCCAAGCAAGATACAAATCAATCCTTCATTTCTCAAGATGATCTGTTATTTTAAAAACATCAGCTGCCCCCTAGGGGAATCCTCATGAATCTCGATATCTGGTGTCGTTTTTTACTGTTTTGCACACTCATTAATTATGTCATTCTCATGATCTGGTTCATGGTCTTTGTCTTTGCCCGAAACTGGATGAAGCAGGTGCATGGAAAATGGTTTCGGCTGTCAGACACCAGTTTTGATGTGATTCATTATTCGGGTATGGCGGTGTATAAAATTGGCATTCTGCTGTTTAACCTGACACCGTTAATTGCAATCTATCTGATGAATCAAGGCTAAGTGCGGTGTTGTGATTAAATCTTCGTGTGATAAAAATAAGATCAAATTAGTATCATTTTATCGCTACTTGATAGCGTGGCAGGATCAATAAGAATGAAAAAAGATTTCAAAGGAGTTGAAGGATGAATCAATTCAAACCGGCCCTGATTTTAGGTGCCTTGATTTGCTTAGGGATGATTATTGCCGGATGGATTCTGGGTAATAGCGCGCTGAAAATTAAACAATATGAACGTATAGTTTCGGTCAAAGGCTTGTCGGAACGCGAAGTCAAAGCCGATGTGGCGGTATGGCCGATCCGCTTTAATGCCGGCAATCAGGATCTGGCCGAGTTGTATGACACCATGCAAAGCAATACCCAGGAAATTCAGACTTTTCTAAAAAATGAAGGCTTTAGTGCGGAAGAGATCACCAGCGCCTCACCCAGTATTACCGATAAATACGCGCAGCAATATGGTGGTGATGCCAATGTCGCACTGCGCTATACCGCCAGCCAGACCATTACCGTCTATACCCACAACATCGATACAGTACGCAAAGCGCAAAGCCGTTTGGTGGTTTTGGGCAGAAAAGGCATTGCCTTTGCTGGAGATGATTCTGGACAAAGAACGGAATATTTGTTTACCAAGCTGAATGACATCAAGCCGGCAATGATTGAACAAGCCACCGAAAATGCCCGCAGTGTGGCAGAAAAATTTGCTGCCGATTCAAAGAGCAGTCTGGGCAAAATCAAGTCCGCCAATCAGGGACTGTTTAGTATTGAAGATCGTGACAGCAATACACCCTATTTGAAGAAAGTCCGCGTGGTCTCGACAGTCGATTATTATCTGGCAGATTAATCTATCTGGCTGTGCGCAGTGATTGACAGGCTAAATCCCGCTTGTTATTTTGCGCGCATTGCCCCAGATGCTACACCTACATGCCGATTAACCTCGACTTTATTTATTGCCCACCGCAAGAGCCGTTGCAGATTGTTTATGAAGATGATGATCTGCTGGTGATTGAAAAGCCGGCCGGATTATTGTCGGTGCCGGGGCGTTTACCTGAACATCATGACAGCGCTTATTTACGGGTTTTAGATCAGTATCCGCAGGCTAAAATTACCCATCGTCTGGATATGGCCACCTCGGGTATCTTGATGTTTGCCAAACACCGCGATGCAGAAGTGGCGGTGAGTAAAATGTTTCAGGCGCGCACCGTGCATAAAAATTATGTTGCACTGGTACAAGGCAAACTTGAAGGACAGGGCAGCGTCGAAGTACCTCTGATAACTGACTGGGAAAACCGTCCGCGTCAAATGGTGCATTATGAACTGGGCAAAGCCGCCAAAACCTTATATCAGGCAATAGAATATCTACCCCAGCAAGACATTAGCCGAGTGTTACTGACACCTATTACCGGCCGTTCCCATCAGCTACGCGTGCATATGCTGCATCTGGGTCATCCCATTACTGGTGATAAAATTTATCATCCTGAACCCCAGCGCAGTCCTTTGAATCGTATGGCCTTGCATGCCAGTTATCTGGCCTTTATCCAGCCTTTGAGTGGTATCCCGGTCGAAATTAAGACAGCCATACCGTTCTAATTTGATTCTGCTTAATAATCAGAGCCAGCTGGACACATGCTTTTTAAGCTCATAAATATGATGAGGATCAAGCTCTTAAACTGGGCAATCCGAATAAAAAAGTGTGAGAATTTATTTCGATAACAGCGTGGAAATGAGTGGCTTTATAAGCATGTTCAAATGAAATTTTCTACTGATCCATTGCCTGATCGGCTGTTACTGCAGAATATAAATTTTAATGTTCGGTTTATCTCTTGACGATAAGCCTAGAGATTTTTTATTCTTTTATCTCCCGCTATAGGCCTGATGCCTTTATTTTTATGATTTTTTAACCTTCCTTTCATTATTTTTAAACTTTCAAATTATATCCTTTGATATAAAAAATATCGTAAGTTGTTTCAGAATGGATTTGTCTTGAGCTGGAAAGTAGTCAGTCATACATGACTTGCACATAAAAATTTTGTAGAAAAATAAAATGAATGAATGACTTAGTATTGATCAACGGCTTTGATTATCTGGCCGAAGTGATGCAAAATTAATCATGACTTTATAATAAATTTTTAATTTGATGGTTTAGGGCGCTGCCCGGGGTTAAAGGAAAGAACGATGCTCAGTATGGCTCTCTTCGTTCTCGCGAGTATTTTAATATGTGCATTGCTATGGAGCTTAAAGGTACAGGCTTCATTACGCAGCAATATCCAGTTTTTACAGGAAAACCTGGATCATTCCCGCAGCAAATTGGCAGATTATGAAACTCAAGTCGATGAATTGAATTATGAAATCACCCAATTGCGGCTACAGAATGGCAGTTTAAACATTGCGCTGAATAAATATAAAAAATATCAGGATATCTGGGATATCGAGCAATATATTATTAACCGGACTTTGCAGGCCGAAAACTTTGTTGAAGCGACCAAGCTGGATGCTTCGATCATGATCGATGATCTCAAAGCCTATATCACAAGAGTAAAAGATTATCTTGCCCAGTTTCAGGCGCAGGTCGTGGCCGAGGTTGAGCAGGAGGCCCGACAAAGTTTGCACGGTTATTATGAACAGGCCAAACAACAGCATCGCTTGCAAGAGGTATTGAGTGCTTTAGAGCATAAAATACAGGCCAAGCGCTTCGGTTTGCAACTTCCCGCAACACAGGTTTTACAGCAGCTGATTGACGGTTATAGTGAAACGGATGCGGTTCGGCATTTATGCAATGTCCGTGACAGAATTCAGCAGGCTGTAGAAAAACAGCAGGTGGCGAGCTGTAATTATGTCGACGACAATCGCCGTCGAAGTACTATTGAAATCCTGAGTCTGGCTTTCAACTGTAAGGCAGATTTATATCTCACTCAATTAAGCACAGAAAATCTGGGCGAGATGCTTCAAGCCTTAAAGGATGATTATGTCTTGCTGAATTATACCGGGCAGGCACTGAGTCAGGCGATGATTCAAGAATCCTATCTTGATCTGCGTTTAGAGGAGCTCAAGTTTGCTGCACTGGTGTTGCAATTGAAACAAGATCATCTGCATCCATACATCGCTTAGATCATGACACTCATAGGTCTAGAAGATTTTTACCAGAGTATTCTGAATGCCATAAGTTGGTTTAGATCCTGATATTTTTCAGGATTTTTGGCCTTGAGGAATCTTGAATATATTGATCCCCTTATTTATTTTTATATTTATAAAAATCATATGTTTATTTATGGTTAAAAGATAATATTTTTTGTCTGTATCTCGATAATTGTACAAAAATCAGCTAATCTTAAATGCAGAATAAAACAGCATCATAATAAGGATACTTCTATGTCACGTGATTACAATCAATTCCCTGACGATGAAAATGGCAATGTACTGTGGCAAATGCATCAGGATGGCGACGACTTGCAAGAAGCGCACGAAATTGAATTTTCCATTGCCTTTGCGGATGAAGCGCAGGCAGATCGTTGTGCCTTGCATCTATTAAAAGAAGAGCAAAAAATCAGCCTGTTTCAGGACGAAGAAAGCGATACCCTGGAATGGATTATCACGATTTATGTGTATATGGAGCCTGCCTACGAAGATATCGTGGATCTGGAACAATGGTTCAGCAAAATCGCTGCACAATTTCAGGGCGAATATGATGGCTGGGGTTGCATGGCCTATGTCTATGATGATGAGCTGGATGACGAAGAGAGCGGCCTGCGTAGTAGCTGAGCATGCTTGTATTTAAAGCATTTAAAATAAGAGACCCGGTGCTGCCGGGTTTTTTTATTGCTCTATTTAATTGCTATACGAAGATTTGAGCTTAAGTATAGATACATACTCATTATATATAGCCAGCTCAAAACTGGATAAAATAACTCAGATGAGTACTTAACTCAGGCTGATGATGCTGAGGATTTAGTTACAACAAATGCAGGGAATATCCCGCAATAAAAAATAATAAGAACAAAGGACAAGAAAAAATGAGTTACACCTTAAAAATGCATCGTGTGTTTAGCGCACCACCGGAGCGGGTGTATCGTGCCTTTGTGTATCCGGATGCACTGGCCAAATGGCTGGCACCACATGGCTTTATTGCCAAAGTAGAACATGCAGAAGTTAAACCCGGCGGCAGCTATAAAACCACCTTTACCAATTTTTCTACCGGGACCCAGCATCATTTTCATGGTGTTTATCATGAGGTCATTCCCAATCAGTTGCTGCGCTATACCGATCAGTTTTCTACCCCCGAATTGCAGGGTGAAATAGAGGTCACGATCATCTTTGAAAAAGTGTCAATCGGTACCGGTTTACACATTATTCAGGTGGGTTATCCGGATGTGGTGCCGCCAGCGGTATGTCATTTGAGTTGGCAGGAATCACTGCAACTCCTGTCTTTGCTGGTTAATCCGCAGATTTCAGACAATTAATTCCTTGGATCTCCTGTGTTGGTTTCATCCCAATGTCCTCTCCATCAGCGCGCCTGACAAAGATGCTATACTGTGCGCTTATTTGTTTCATTTATTTTATTTTTCTCTTTTTTTCGAGGTTCTTATGGGTCTGCCAAACTGTCCGAAATGTCAATCTGAATATACCTATGCAGATGGCGATCTACTGATCTGTCCAGAATGCGCACACGAGTGGAAAGAAGGTGAAATCACTGAAGAGCAAGTGATCATTAAGGATGCCAATGGCAATGTGCTGGCGGACGGTGATAGCGTAACGGTGATTAAAGACCTGAAAATCAAAGGTTCATCTTCAGTGGTGAAAGTGGGCACCAAGGTAAAAAGTATCCGCTTGCTGCCTGATGCTGCAGATGGGCATGATATCGATTGTAAAATCGAGGGAATCGGCCCGATGAAACTGAAATCAGAATATGTCAAGAAAGCTTAAATTTAGCCCTAGACTAAAATTCTGACGAGAGAATAATACGGTTGATGTATCGTATTATTCTCATTATTACTGAAATTCTGGGCTGATTATTTTCCTGCCGCTCTGATCCTCACGTTTTCGATTTGAGACCACTTTAATACCGCACCTGCATCTGGAATATTCTGACAATCTGCAACATATCGAGATCAAACCTTTATTGGTCGCGATCCATCAGGCACTTTTTAACACCGGCCATGTCACTGATCCCAATGATTTAAAAAGTCGTGCGATTATGCAGCGGGATTATGTGATTGGACTGAATGCTGTTACAGATCAGGCCTATGTGCATGCCAAAGTTTCACTGTTGAGTGGGCGCAGTGTCGAAGTTCGTCAGGCGATTTCCGAATTGGTGCTCGACGTGATGCAGCAATATATTGCGCCACAACCTGAATTAAAAATACAGCTTCGTGTCGAAATCATTGAAATGCCAAAGCAGACTTATCGTAAAGCTGTTATCTGAATGATGGCTTTTATTTGCTGAGATGACATGGATCAAATGCCTTGAAACTTTATCAATGCTATACGAAATTTATAAACAGATCGACTTGGTCTGTAACAGCTCGCTATTTTATTCAGATCTAAAATTATTTCTATTTTTAAATGACGCTTTATGTCATTTACAGGCATGCGATAAAAGTTCTAAAGTAACTTTTAATCGCTGCTGATTTTTGAATCATCCAATCTAGAAACAGCATATTCATCCTGATTAAAATAAAAATAATTTAAAAAATAATCTTCAGGTGAGCTGTATCCAATCCGGCAGTGGGAAGAGCAAAGCGAGAATAACGCTTTAGCATAAGCAAAATAATAAGAACAAAAAGATCAGAAATCCGGTGAGTTGATTGAATCCCAGATTTCAGGTCTGACTTGTCCGGTTGAAGGAAATTTTATGCAGGTTTTTGGGGATGAAAAATTGGCTCAGGAAGTCATGGCATTTCTTCAGGAGTGGGATAATGCCGTAGCCAGACTTGAAATTCAGGATATTGTTCAATTATGCCGACCCGATATCCGTCTGGTCGATGTCAGTATGGAAGTGAAAGGTGTAGAAGCCTATCAGGCACTCTGGCAGCAATATCGGGCATTTATACCGGAAGGCATACGCATCGAACGCCAAGACCTTAATATTCATGTCACTTCTGATCTGGCTGTAGTCGATGGTTATGTACGGGTGAGTTATGCGGTGATTGAACCGATTTTCCAGCTGGGCTGGTGTCGGGTCAGCATGTGCCTGAGCAAGCAGCAGGGCAAATGGCAATTGCTGCATCAACATACTTCAGTCCCTGTGCAACTCGAAACCCGGAAAATGCGCCGGATCAAAAGCGTGAGTTAATCTATTTACCTGAAAAGATTTAAGTGAAATATCTTTGCAAATGATTACAGGAATACCTTTGTAACAAAAATATAGAAAGTCCTAAATTATGTTGAAGGAATAATATTTTAGGACTTTTCAGGTGGATAACAACAAGAACAGTCAAGTAAAACCACGACAGGCCAACCTGCAACAACAGACTGAAGTATTGATGCCGGATCAGTCCGAGCGGCAGCGCACCCAACATGCACTCAGAATGATGGCAGGCTTTGTAATTGCTGCTGTAGTCATGACGGCATTGTATTTTGGCCGTGATATTTTTATTCCGCTGGCTTTGGCCATTCTGCTGGCATTTTTACTTTCTCCTCTAGTTTCTCGCTTAAAGCGCTGGGGCTGTCCCCAATGGGCGGCGATTGGCCTGGTCATGTGCCTGACCTTGTCATTTCTGGGCGGCACTGCAACTTATCTGGGGGTGCAGCTTGGCAAGCTGAGTCAGGAACTGCCGCAATATCAGGACACCATCCAGCAAAAACTGAAAATGCTCGAAAATTATCGTCAGGGACCGAGTATGTGGGACGGTGCGATCCAGACCTTTGACACGGTAGAAAATTCGATAGACACCCAAGAACAGGAAACAGAAGACCCGAATGTGCAGAATGTCAAAGTCGTGGGCCTAGAGCCAACGAGTGAAGAGGCTGCGCTGGACTGGTTGAATAAAATCCTGAATCCGTTGGCGATTATCGGGATTGTGTTCCTGTTTATGGTATTGATTTTATTCAATGGTAAAGACCTGCATGACCGCTTTCTGAAACTCTTGGGTGGTAATCTGAATATCGGCACCGATGCGCTGGATGATGCCGGCAAGAGTATCGGAACCTATTTGCGCATGCAGCTGCTGGTCAATGTCACTTATGGCATTCCCATGGCGATTGGTCTGTTATTGATTGGCGTACCGGCAGCGATCATGTGGGGGCTGGTCGCGGTGGTTATGCGTTTTGTACCCTATGTTGGTCCGATTGTTTCAGCTATTTTCCCGATTACGCTGGCTTTCGCCGTTGATCCGGGCTGGGACATGGTGCTCTGGACTGTGGGCTTGATTCTGGTGCTGGAACTGATCAGCAATAACGTGATTGAACCGTGGCTCTATGGGGAAAGTACCGGCCTGTCTACCTTGGCAATTATTCTGGCTGCTACGTTCTGGACCACCCTCTGGGGACCGGTAGGGCTGATCTTGTCGACGCCTTTGACTGCCTGCCTGCTGGTTTTGTCCAATTATGTACCGGCACTGGGTTTTGTCAAAACCTTGCTTGGCAGTACGCCAGTATTGTCACCCTCCGAACGCTTTTACCAGCGACTGGTGGCTGATGAAGTCAATGATGCAATGCGGGTAGCCAATGATTACATCTGTGCGCAATTACCGAAAAAGCCCAGTGCAGAGGAGGTGGCCCGTCGGGTACAAATGTTCTATGGCGAAGTGGCCATTCCAGCCATTCGGATTTATTCGCAAGGACATGATACCGATGTCACTGCCGAACACCGTTTGCGTCTTTATCAGGGCTTACAGTTCTTTAATCATGCGTTTCAAAAAGCCTATCCGAGTAAATTAAGTACCGAGCAGCCCGAAGTTTATTGTGTCGGTGCGCGTTGGGAAATTGATACCCAAATTTCTGCCATGGTGGCACACGCGCTGAATCTCAAAAATATTGCTGCCCGAAATGATTCGGATGTGCTGATTCAATCGAGTGAATCAGGAAAGGGTATTGCATTACCAGCTTCGATCAAGATTTTATGTGTGTCGATTTTTCATCATGCGCCTGCGGCACAGATCCGGTTGCTGAAATATAGACTGGCACAGCAATATCCTGAGCTGAAAATCATTTTTGCGACTTGGAGCGTGATGCAGCTGGAGCTTCTGGATGAACTGCAACAACGTTTTGAGCTGGCAGCACTGGTCAATAATGTCGATGATCTGATTCTGACTGTCGAAACTTATACCTTGAATGAAGGCGAAAGCTGGTTTGAGAATCTGGAGATCAAGAATGAAAAAGAACGGCAGCAGGCTTTAAATGAGTTGGGATTATTAGATCACCGTCATCAGATCCTTTATAAACAATATATTGAAGAAGCCCGTCAAGCCTTTGACGTTGATTACGCACAAATTTCCTGGCTGAATCAGCACGAAATGTATATTCCAGTCAGTCCTTTTACCCAAGAACCTATTGCAACCCGGAAAATGTGCAAGGATTCAGTTTGCACCCATCTGCTTTATCAGAATGAGCCTTTGGTGATTGAAGACTTGCAGCGTGACCCGCGCTTTCCGCATCTGTCAGAGTTAAGACAGCATCATATCCGTTTCTATGCCGGTGTGCCCTTAAAAGATAAAAATGGAATTGCGCTGGGGAGTCTGTGTCTGCTGGATAAACAACCGAGACAGATGCAGGCCGAAGATATGATTCTGCTTAAGGCTTTGGCACAGGATTTAATGGCGACTTTGAGCAATGAGCGCAAGAAAAAAGATAAACAGAAGCAGATTGAGCAGATGCAGCCTGCTACCTCGGCAAGCGTTTTAAATAAGGACTAAACAATGAAACAAAAATGGATCTACAGCATCAAAACCATGAGTGTCACATTTGGTCTAGCCAGTATCAGCTCATTAAGTCTGGCGGCCATTCAGGGCCTGCATTTTTCACATAAAGACTGGGAAATTGCCTGTGATAATACCGGCACCTGCCGCGCTGCCGGTTATCAATCGGATCAAGATATTGGTCAGCCGGTTTCGGTGCTACTAGAGCGTGCTGCTGGGATAAACAGTAGCATCAAAGCTCAGGTCCAGATTTTACCCTTAGCTGCTGCCACACCTACACGACAGCTTCAATTGCAAATTGCCAGCACACCTTATGGCGTGATTGTTCTGAATCGGGAGGGAATAGGGCAACTCAGTACTGATCAAACGCGAGCCTTGCTGAAAGCTGTACAGGGAACAGCTCCAGTTGTCTTTAAAAATGCGCAATCACGCTGGAACCTGTCGACCGCCGGCGCCAGTGCCGTTTTACTCAAGATGGATGAATTTCAGCATCGGTTCTCTACGACCTCAGCCTTAATCAGGCCGGGGAGAAAATCCAATCAGGCGGTGCTTAAAGCCGCAGGGATACCGAAAATTCAGATACCAAAATATCAGTCAGGCAAAATCGCTCAAGTGAAGCTGAATACGGCAGCCAGTCAGCAGATGATTCGAAAACTGCAAGCCACCACCAACGAGGATCAGTGTGATTTGCTGTTTAGCCAGCGTTTTCTGGATGATGATGTTATGACAATTTATCCCATTAATGCCCAGAATCAGCTGGTTCAGATTCCATGCTGGCGTGGGGCTTATAATATGGGTAGTGGCTTCTGGCTGATGGATCAAAACAAGCAGTTGAAACAGCTGGTAACGACTTCGGGAGAAACATTTAGCCAAGGCCAGATATTTTCCGGGCATAAAGTACGTGGTTTGGGTGATTGTCTGAGTCAGGACGAATGGGCCTGGAATGGCAAGAAATTTGTCAAAAGCTTCAGTAGTCTGACCGTGCAATGCAAAGGCTTTGCTGGCGGTGCCTGGGATTTGCCGACCTATGTAAGCAAAGTCATCCAGGGTAAATAAGGATATCCTCAGAAGAATAGCAGGGAGAAAAAAGCCTGACTCATCCAGGCTTTTTAATTTTAAAACATGTAATCTTAAAAACGCTTTGGAATTCTCTGACCATTTGGAACAGGAATTTCAGCATTTTTTAATACCCCAAATAACCAGGTTTCAGCATGCTGTACCGCGGTTTTCAACTGATCGCCCATAGCCAGACGTCCGGCAATGAAACTGGCCAATGAACAACCAGAGCCATGATATTCACCTGGCAGACGTGGACAGCGAGTTTCGTTGACCAGCTCATCTGCAATATACAGACTGTTCTGAATGTAATCTGGCGTATCTTCATGACCGCCTTTGACCAAAACCGCCTGTGCACCCATTTCAAATAATTTTTGAGTGGCCAGCTTGAGATCCTGCTCACCCGTCAGGGCACGTAGTTCAACCGTATTCGGCGTTAAAATGGTGGCCAATGGAATCAACTGGGTAAATGCTTTGACCAGCGTTTCCTGATTGCCCAGCGAACCGCCACTATTGGCGACCAAAACCGGATCCAGCACATAGAGATAATCTGGATGTGCAGTCAGAAACTCGGCTAGAGCCGCGATATTATCTGTAGTGCCTAACATGCCAGATTTTACGCAACGAATGGGCAGGTCATTTATCACCGCATTGGCCTGTGCCAACAGTAATTCTCTGGAAGTGGCTTTGAAACCAAAAACCTGCTGTGAATTTTGAATGGTGAGGGCTGTGCAGGCAATTGCCGCATGTGCACCACTTTGACCAATGGCTTCAATATCTGCTTGAAGGCCGGCTCCACCTGAAGGGTCTAAACCGGAAAAGCAAAGTACGGTAGGGCGCAAAATGATGTCCTTCATTCACTAAAATTGCATTAGTATAGGCAAATTTGAATGAACTCTCGATATTAATTTATATCGGTGCTGATGAGAGGGGATGGGCGGTGATTAAGAATATTTTAATTGATCTGGATGGGACATTAACTGACCCAAAAGTGGGGATTACGACGTCTGCGCGCTATGGTCTGGAAAAAATTGGCCATCCGATTAGTGACGAGATTAATATCGACTGGATTATTGGTCCGCCCTTAAAAGCCTCACTGGCCAAAATTTTAAATGTTGAAGCCGATCATGTTCTGGCGGAGCAGGCTCTGATGGGTTATCGGGAGCGCTTTGCAGTCAAGGGTCTCTATGAAAATCATGTTTTTGAGGGGGTGACAGAAACGCTGGCAGAACTGAAACGCCGTGGTTATCGCTTGTTTGTCGCCACAGCAAAACCCACGGTGTATGCCAAACAGATTCTGGAACATTTTGATCTGGCCCAGTATTTTACCGACATTTATGGTAGTGAGCTGAATGGCGAGCGAACCAATAAAGCTGAGCTGATTCAGTATATTTTAGAGCAGCAAAAATTACAGGCCGATCAATGCCTGATGGTGGGTGACCGTGAGCATGACATTTTTGGTGCCCGTCAAAATGGTATTGATACTATTGCGGTAAATTATGGTTATGGTAGTCAGGAAGAGTTAGCACTGGCACAGCCTAAATATCAAATAGACCGCTTTAATCAGTTGCTAGATTATTTTAAATAAACCCTAATTTTTGCTTATTTTATTTGAGCTGATTTTTAGAGATATTTTGTCTATAAGCTGCTACATCTATACAGATCAACTCTCTTATTAGATTGTTATCTCAATAAAAATCCCGCAGCGTGCGGGATTTTTGCTCTTACAAGAACATTTAAAGCGTCAAAAACCAGGTCGATGCCAACACCACCATAATGATAATCACCAGTAAAATATTGATGATCGTCATTCGATGTTGGGGTGGAACTCTGGCTTTGGTCAGTGCATTTCCTGCATGGTCAAACAGGATGACATTTTGCACGCTACTTTCATAACCGAGTTCGAGTAACGCGCGCTTTTCAACTTCGGTTAAACCGTCTTCAGGCAGATCCATAATTTGCAGCAGTGCTATAGAGCTAAATAGTTTCTTCATTATTGACGATGGTAACAGCCGTTTCAGCGTCACCGCGGCTGCATCAAAGTCGGCAATAATACTCCGCGGATGGGCATAAGGCACATCGGGTAGCAGAGTATGCGTAATCGTGCCATCTATATTCATCAGCTGCATTTTATCTTTATAGATTTGCACCCATACAGCATCTGGAAATTTCACTAATTGATCTTGCAGCATGGAGAAAGTCTGATTTTGCTGATATTTAGTCATTAAATAATCGATAAACAAATCCCGCATCAAGACGGGATTTGTAAGGTTCGATTATTTGGCAGGAGCACCATATTCATTGTTTTGTTGCTTGGTTTCCGTTACCCACCACCAGATCAGTACCAGTATGCCAATCACGGTAAGCGTCAGTAATTGCCACCAACCAGAGCGTCCTACATCATGCAAGCGACGCGCGCCAACGGCCAGACTTGGGACTAGAAGTGCCAGATTAAGCAGGCTATTCACCAGCGGTTTAGTGCCTAAAACTGTATCAATTACCTCAGCAACAATGCCTAAAATTACACAAAACAGCATAAAGAACCAAAATTCTTTACGGCGTGCACGGCCGGAAAAGTTTGCATAGTTGGTCAGACATTTTACAAACCAGTCAATGCTGCTGTAATTTTCCTCGGCTTGATCCAGATTTGAATATTTGCCAAGCTGACTGGAAATTTTTTCTCCCAGATAAATAGAACTGCCTGAGGTTAAATAAACCTCAGATGCTTCACCCGCGGTATTGACGATAAAATCGACCCGATCACCGCGTGAAGGTGGACGCTCACTACGCCAGTCTGCGCCATTAAAGCTATAGCGCTGATTATCATCCCCCGAGATAAAACCGGTATTGTGTTGAATAGAAAAATCAAGGATTGAACCTTTCATGCTTGTTCTCGTCTATTAAGCTAGATTATTGTTTTAAAGCGACGCAATTTCTTATCAGAATAACTTTAGCATAATCTAATTTTTAAAAGTTTATGGTGAAATGACAATAATTTTTTCATGTTTTTAAAAGCCTTATCGCAATAGTGATTCAGTATTCAATCAACAAAAAATGTAGCGTTGCATGATTTGAAATGAAGAAAATTAAATAGTAATGGAGCTGATTTATCTCTGAATCTTTTATAAGAAATTAAAGCTAAATCTATCTGATGAATATCAAATTTTTCTTTGGAACTATGGTTTGATGTTGTTAAATTTAATATGATGATAAACAGATACTTATAAATTTTAAATTTACAAAAAGCATATAATAATACTAATAAATATAACATTTTATTCATACTTTTTATCTATCAGTAACGATTTTTTAAAATCAACAGGCGTATAATAAAAAGCTTCATATTGTGATGAAGGTATCACATTCAATGTATCTCTCCCCATTATCGAAGGCCGTTTACCTTTGCTGTGCCTCTTTCATCTTAACCACGACCACTGTGCATGCTGAAGCTGCTTTCAGTTCGGAAAGCCCGTGGATGCTCGGTGACTGGAACGGGCAACGTACAGCACTCCAAAATCAGGGCTATGATTTCAGTTTTGGTTATACCGGTGAAATGGCAACCTTGATCGATGCGCAAAGATCTTCAAACCATAAAACTGAATATGCGGACCAGTTTGTTTTTGGGGCATATCTGGATCTGGCAAAAATTGCAGGCTGGCAAGACACCGAAGCACAAATAACAGTGACCCAGCGTAACGGTCAGTCACTGTCTCAAAGCGCTGCTGCTTTAAATGGCCATCTGAGTTCAGTGCAAGAAGTCTGGGGCCGTGGTCAAACCTGGCGCCTGACTGATTTATGGATCAAGAAAAAATTCCTGGAACAAAAACTGGATGTGAAAGTCGGACGCTTTGGTGAGGGTGAAGACTTCAATAGTTTTGACTGTGATTTCCAGAATCTGGCCCTATGCGGTTCACAAGTCGGGAACTGGGTTGGCGATCAGTGGTACAACTGGCCGGTAAGCCAATGGGCTGCACGGGTCAAATATAACCTTAACCCTGAATTTTATGCCCAAGTCGGTGCTTATGAATACAACCCTGAGAATCTGGAACGTGGTAAAGGATTTAACCTGAGTACGGATGGTTCCAAAGGGGCAATGCTTCCTGCAGAAGTGGTTTGGGCGCCTAAACTGGGTGAACAGAAACTACCGGGTGAATACCGTGCCGGTTATTACTACAGTACAGCAGAGGCTGAAGTCATTTCCAATCCAGATCAAACCGATCATCACCATGGGGGCTGGATTGTTGCCAAGCAACAATTGACTGCACATCACGGAGATACTTCGCGTGGTTTGACCGGCTTTGTGAATGCGACAGTGCATGACTCCAAAACCAATAATGTCAGTGATATGCAAAATATCGGGCTGGTTTATAAGGGTGCAATGGATTCACGCCCTCAAGATGAAATCGCATTTGGTATTGCACGCATCAACATGAATGACGATGTCAGTGCTGACCGTCATCAAGAAATCGATGCAGAAATTTATTATGGCTTACATGCCACTAATTGGCTCACCATTCGCCCGAATGTGCAATATGTGCGTCACGTCGGTGCATATAAAGATGGTGAAAATGTCTGGGTGGGCGGAATCAAGTTTAATACGTCATTTTAAAATATAGTTTTTAGTTGCAAATACACTATTGAATCTCTAGGTGCTTTGTTGCAGTAATGGGCAATGCCTGCTTAAGACATTGATGTATTTATAACTCAGAATTTAACAATAAGGGTGCTCATGCCTGTCATGTGCATGGACTTTCAAAAAAACTTTTATAGGTGTTCAATATGAATACTTCATCATCAGGTTCGGTACTGAAAACGTTTTTAGCGGTCATTGCCGCTGTTTTCGGTATAGGACTGCTGATTGGAGGGATTTATCTTGCAGTGCTGGGTGGGTCTTGGTACTACATCATTGCAGGTATTCTCTTTATTGCGACCGCAGTTCTCTTGTATAAACGAAAAAGTGCTGCACTCCTTGTTTATGCCATATTCGTTTTGGCGACAGTGGTGTGGGGGCTGTGGGAAGTCGGTTCAGATTTCTTTGCACTTGCGCCGCGTTTAGATATTCTAGGTCTATTCGGTTTAGCGCTGCTGATTCCGGCTGCCACACGTGGCTTTGATCATGCTAAAACCGCGAAAATTGTCTTGGGTGGTTCACTGGCCATTACCATCGCTGTCATGATTTATGCTGTATTTAATGACCCGCAAGAAATTCGCGGTGAATTAAAATCGCAGCAGCCTGCAGCCCACCAGCCAATCCCTGGTGTGGCAGATGAAGACTGGCCTGCTTATGGCCGTACCCAGTCCGGGTTACGGTATTCACCCTTAAAGCAGATTAATACTGAAAATGTCAAAGATTTACAGGTAGCTTGGGAATATCACACGGGCGAATTCAAGACTGAAAATGACTCGGGTGAAACCACCAATCAGGTTACTCCAATAAAGGTGGGTGACAACATGTACATCTGTACCACTCACCAGAAATTGACTGCGCTTGATCCGGCAACTGGTAAGGCGAAATGGACTTATGATCCAAAACTGAAAGCCGATCATACCTATCAGCATTTAACCTGCCGTGGTGTATCTTATTATGATGTCAACAATACGGCTGGTTTTGAAAGCAGTCTCGCTGCGAAGAAAACCACATCGGCTGAATGTCCGCAAAAAGTCATTTTACCGGTCAATGATGGGCGTCTGGTTGCGGTAAATGCAACCACCGGTAAAGTCTGTTCTGACTTTGGTAAAAATGGCGAAGTCGATCTGCAAAAAGATATGCCATTCCCATATCCGGGCGGTTATATTCCAACCTCACCGCCTGTAGTCACCGGTACCACCATTATTATTGCGGGTTCAACTACCGATAACTATTCAACTGAAGAGCCGTCAGGTGTGATCCGTGGTTATGATGTCAATACGGGTGAATTGCTTTGGGTATTTGACACAGGCGCTGAAGATCCGAATTTGATTCCTGCACCGGGTCAAAAATTTGTACACAACTCTCCAAATGCTTGGGCACCTTTGGCCTATGATGCAGAGCTGGATATCGTCTACGTACCAACGGGTGTCGGTACACCGGATATTTACGGTGGTCACCGGACTGAACTGGACGAGCGTTATGCCAACTCGATGCTGGCCCTGAATGCGACGACTGGTAAGCTGGTATGGAACTTCCAGACTACCCATCATGATTTGTGGGATATGGACGTACCTTCACAGCCGACATTGACCGAGATTAAAGACAAAAACGGCAATATGGTTCCAGCCATTTATGTCTTGACCAAAACCGGTAATGCTTTTGTGCTGGATCGTCGTAATGGTAAAGCGATTGTGCCGATTACCGAGAAACCGGTACCACAATCTGTGAAGCGTGGACCTCAAACCAAAGGCGAGTTCTATTCTAAAACTCAACCGTTCTCTGACTTTAATCTGGCGCCACAAGATAAATTGACCGATAAACAGATGTGGGGTGCGACCATGTTTGACCAGTTGGTCTGCCGTGTTGCTTTCCACAAACTGAATTACGATGGCATTTATACCCCACCTTCTGAAAATGGGACGCTGGTCTTCCCGGGTAACCTAGGTGTGTTTGAATGGGGCGGTATGTCGGTGAATCCGGACCGTCAAATTGCATTAACCAACCCGATTGGCCTGCCATTTGTATCAAAACTGATTCCTCAAGATCCGAACCGTCCTAAGACGGCTAAAGGTGCAGGTACAGAAGCCGGCGTTCAACCGATGTATGGTGTGCCTTATGGCGTTGAAATCAGTGCGTTCCTGTCTCCATTCGGTCTACCGTGTAAACAGCCATCATGGGGCTTTGTTGCAGGTGTGGACTTAAATACTCATGAAGTGGCATGGAAACGCCGCATCGGTACCATTCGTGACAGTATGCCGGGCATTCCATTGCCGCCATTCAAAATGGGTGTGCCGATGTTGGGTGGTCCTATTTCAACTGCGGGCAACGTGATGTTTGTGGGCGGAACTCAAGATAACTACATTCGCGCCATCAATGTGAACAACGGTGATGAGTTGTGGAAAGGCCGTCTACCTGCAGGTGGTCAGGCTACACCAATGACCTATGAAGCCAATGGCAAGCAGTATGTGGTCATTATGGCAGGTGGTCATGGTTCCTTTGGGACTAAAATGGGCGACTCTCTGGTGGCTTATGCCTTGCCAGATAATAAATAGTTGAACTTTTAATTCAGTATAAAAAAGCCTGATTCGTCAGGCTTTTTTATACGCTATTGTTGAATGCCTACATCGAGTTTTAAGGACACAGAGAAATGATGTTGATTTGTTGCTGAAAGCTCAATTTCATTCAGATCGCATTAAAATAATATGCTTTGTATATGGCTGATTTTAAGCGAAATTCAGATAAAGGATTAATTAAGTCTAAATTTATCGAACACAGAATTTTTAAGCTCAAAATATTCCTATTCATTGAGCGAACTATATGTCATCGAATTAGCATACTTATTTGGTATCGATGCTTAAAACAAAATGAGTTGAATCATGAGATGTACGCCATCTCGATAAGGTATTTGCCGCATTAAACCACTTTCAAATAAGGCCTGTCATTTATGTACCAAAGCCCGAAATTTCCATTCGTGAGATCGACCTTGTCCTGCCTGATTGCTTGCGCAGGTCAGAACATTTATGCAGAAAATGATACACAAGAAGTCCAAAGGTTAGACACGATTGTCATTCAAGCGACCCGTACAGATCGGGAGCGATTGACCACACCGGCGTCAGTGTATTATCTGAATCAAGAACAAGATAACAGCATGAATGTGAATCTTTCGGAAACATTAAAAGGCGTTCCGGGATTACAGTTAAACAATCGTGAAAACTATGCCCAAGACCTACAAATTTCGATGCGAGGCTTTGGGGCACGTTCCAGTTTTGGTGTGCGTGGTGTGCGTTTATATGTAGATGGAATCCCTGCAACAATGCCGGATGGACAGGGGCAAACCTCGAATATTGACTTGAATAGTCTGGGCCATATTGAAGTATTGGGTGGTGGATTTTCATCACTGTATGGCAACTCTTCCGGAGGAACGATTTTAACCACCACAAGGGAAGGGCAAGGCGCTGACTCAATTGAACTGGGGCATTCTGCAGGGAGCCAGAACAAAGGGCAGACCAAGCTGGTTTTGCAAGGCGGTTCAGAGAATGCTTCAGAGCCAAGCTATGTCATTAGCTCCTCTTATTTTGATACCAATGGTTACCGTGACCACAGCAGTGCACATAAAGTTCTGCATAATGCCAAGCTGACTTGGGATCTGGAAGATGGTTCTAAAATCAACTGGATGAATAACTACGTTAAAATTGCAGCGGATGATCCGGGCGGTTTAACCCGAGAACAGTGGAAGGTCAATCCCCGACAGGTCGCGACCAACGTCCTTCTTTATAATGCACGTAAAGAAATTGAGCAGTTGCAAACAGGTTTGACCTGGAATAAACCGATCAATGACCAGCATGAACTGTATGGCATGGCCTACTGGGGACAGCGCGCAGTCACGCAATATCAATCGATTCCTCGTACAGCACAAGGTGGAGTTAATCATGTGGGTGGCGTGATTGATTTTGACCGTAATTTTTATGGGGCAGATTTACGCTGGACAGGCAAAGAAGTTTTACCAAATTTAAAACTGATTGCTGGTGTTGCGATTGATGCGATGACCGAAGACCGTAAAGGCTATCAAAACTTTTTAGGTGATCGCTTGGGGGTTAAAGGTGAACTGCGTCGAGATGAAGATAATACCCTATGGAATTTAGATCCGTATTTGCAAGCTTCTTATCACTTTGCTCCCGATTGGACTTTAGATGCAGGGCTACGTTATAGCAATGTACATTTCAAGTCTACAGACAAGTTTCTGGCGAATGGCGATAATTCAGGTAAAACCGATTATCATAAATTCTTGCCTTCAGCTGCGTTAAGCTGGCAGATTTTACCTGAGCTGATGACTTATGTCAGTTATGCACAAGGCTTTGAAACGCCGACCTTTACTGAAATGTCTTATCCTGCAAATACTGCAGAAAACCGCAGCTTTAGTTTAAAAGCCGCTGAAAGTGAAACTTATGAAATTGGCTTAAAGTCTGCCAATATTTTAGGTGATTTCACTGTTGCTATTTTCCACACCCAAACTGAGAATGATATTGTCTCTGCAGAAAATGATAATGGGCGATCGACCTTCCGTAATGCCGATAAAACTTTAAGAGAAGGTGTTGAACTCTCCTGGAGCAAAAACCTTTGGCGTGATCTCACTGCTCAAGCCAGCTATAGCTATATAGATGCTACTTTTGATGCTGAAATTCCCGCAATCGGTACGGTTACCGCTATTGCAGCCGGGAACTATATTCCGGGGATTGCCAAAAATCAGGCATTTTTAAGTCTGGGCTGGAAGCCTGAAAATGGCTTACATGCAGGACTCGATGTGCGTTACTCCGATAAGATTTATGTGAACGACTTAAATTCTGATACTGCACCAAGCTACACAGTCGCTGGTGCCAATGTAGGTTATCACTGGAAAATGCAAGATTGGGCGGTGAATACTTTTGCGCGTGTCGATAACCTGTTTGATAAAGATTATTCTGGTTCGGTGATTGTTAATGAAAGTAGTAGACCAGAAGGACGTTATTATGAGCCGGCAGAAGGGCGGAACTGGAGTGCTGGTCTGAGTGTGACAAAAGAATTTTAATTGTTATGTGATGTAAAAAAACCGCCAGTATTGGCGGTTTTTTATGACAAACTATGAGTCGTAAATGACAACTTATGTGTCGCGTGACGGTAAAAAACCTTACCAGCTTAACGCACCGCCAGTTTGGTAATCTGTTACACGCGTCTCGAAGAAATTCTTCTCTTTACGCAAGTCCATCATTTCTGACATCCACTGGAACGGGTTGTTCACACCAGCAAACTGTTCAGGCAAGCCTAACTGCGCCAGACGACGGTTAGCAATGAACTTCAGGTATTCTTCCATCATGCCCGCATTCATGCCAAGTACGCCGCGTGGCATCGTGTCACGTGCGTATTCGATTTCCAGCATGGTGCCTTCAAGAATCATCTGAATGATTTCTTCTTGGAATTCAGTCGTCCATAAACCCGGGTTTTCGATCTTGATCTGGTTGATCATATCGATACCAAAGTTTAGGTGCATCGACTCATCACGCAGGATGTACTGGAATTGCTCGGCCACACCATTCATCTTGTTACGACGGCCCATCGACAGGATCTGGCTGAAACCGCAGTAGAAGAAGATACCTTCAAGTACACAATAGAATGCGATCAGGTTGCGAAGCAGAATCTGGTCGTTTTCAGGTGTACCGGTTTTGAAAGTAGGATCACTTAAAGACTGAGTATATTTCAGGCCCCACGCTGCTTTACGTGCCACTGACGGTACTTCGCGGTACATGTTGAAGACTTCGCCTTCATCCATACCTAAAGATTCGATACAGTACTGGTAAGCGTGTGTGTGAATCGCTTCTTCAAACGCTTGACGCAAGATGTACTGACGGCATTCAGGGTTGGTAATATGACGGTAAATCGCCAGTACCAGATTGTTTGCAACCAGTGAATCGGCAGTTGAGAAGAAACCGAGTGAACGCATCACGATTGTACGTTCATCTTCAGTCAAGCCATTTTCAGACTTCCACAGCGCGATGTCGTGGTTCATGTTGACTTCTTGCGGCATCCAGTGGTTTGCACATCCGTCCAGATACTTCTGCCAAGCCCATTCGTATTTGAATGGAACAAGCTGGTTCAAGTCAGCACGACAGTTGATCATTGCCTTGTCGTCAACCTGTACACGCTGTGCACCCATTTCAAGCTCTTCAAGGCCTGGAGCAACATCAAGCTGCTCTAGGGAAGCAGATGCTCTTGCCAGCGAATCGGTTGGATTTGATCCTCGGTTTTGAGTGGCTCTAAGGGGTTGTGCAGCTGCCACATCCGGCGATGCGTTGCCTGCATCAGATACCATCTGTGAATTAGTCGCTTTTTGCGGCTCGACGGGCGCAGGCTGCTGTTCAGGTGCAGCCGGTTTTTGCGAATCATCTTCGAAATCGTCCCAACTTAGGATAGACATATCAATTCTCTCTACGTTGCTTTATATCTTTTATGAGACATTCAGCTTGGCTGAGATGTCTTACTATACGCTTAATTTGTGTAAGCAAAATTAAGTTTTGTTGATGAATGCTCTAGTTTTATACAGGAGCAATAATCCCCACTACTTATTTTGCTTACGCTGCTGGCGAACTTTGAACCAGAAGTAAGCAATGGGTAAATAAAAGGTAATACCAAAGGAAATCAGCAATGCCGCAAGTCCTAACATGTAGTTATGAGTCATTGGAGGCATGATGGTGATTTCCTTTATTTTTATAGTTAGCCTATCAAATGATAGGCTGACTCAAATGAATAAAATATAGTGCGAACTTTGCTGCAAAATAAGGTATAGCTAGCACTATAGATAATTCCCAACTCTTTTTAAGAAGTCTTAAAAACTCTGTGAACATATAAGTGAGACAATTAAGCAAGCTATAGATGATTGGCAAATCTCTAAATCGCCAAAACCAAATAGCCGTAATCGCTACACTTACAAATCTTTGAAGAGACTTACGCTCTTCTCTGGTTAAATCAATTTTTCGACCAAAGATATCTTTTCTTTTTTTCATAATTCTTCCTTTCAGAAAAATTACGCTATACGTAGCCTAACGTTTAGAGAATTTCCAGAGAGGCCACGTGAGTAGCCTAATTTCTGAGTTCGATACCTTTAGTTAATTATTGACAAGCTTCACAATCAGGATTGTCAATTGAACATGCCATTGGCACTGGCGCCGCTTGAGCAAAACCTTCTTCCTCTGCAGGAGCTTCAGGTTTTTGCGCTTCAACCACCGGAGCTACTGCCGCAACAGGAGCCGCAACAGTTGCAGGTTTAACTGCATTCAATGCGCCAGTGTTAATGGTTGATTTCTCAGCAGAAGTCGCACCCAATGCACGAAGGTAATAAGTCGTTTTAAGGCCACGTAACCAGGCCATCTTGTAGGTGATGTCCAGTTTCTTACCGTTTGCACCAGCGATGTAAAGGTTCAGAGACTGCGCCTGGTCGATCCATTTTTGACGACGTGATGCAGCATCCACGATCCAGCGAGTTTCAACTTCAAACGCAGTCGCGAAGATCGCTTTAAGCTCTTCAGGAATACGGGAAATCTTCTGAACAGAACCTTCGAAGTGTTTCAGGTCATTGACCATTACCGCATCCCAAAGACCACGTTCTTTCAACGCACGTACCAGGTATGGGTTAATCACGGTGAATTCACCAGACAAGTTAGATTTCACATATAAGTTCTGGAATGTAGGCTCAATAGATTGAGACACGCCACAAATGTTTGAAATCGTAGCAGTCGGAGCAATTGCCATCACATTCGAGTTACGCATACCGTCTTTTTGAACTTTGGCACGTAAAGTATCCCAGTCCAGACGTTGAGTGCGGTCGACTTCGAACATGCGTTCTGGACGAGTTTTCGCAACCAGATCAAGCGAGTCGATTGGCAGGATACCTTGATCCCACAATGAACCTTTGAATGTTTCGTATGTACCACGTTCAACAGCCAAATCGCTAGATGTTGAAATCGCGTAGTACGAAATCACTTCCATCGATTCATCAGCAAACTCAACCGCAGCATCAGAACCATAAGCCAGGTTCATCTCATACAGTGCATCCTGGAAGCCCATGATACCCATACCAACCGGACGGTGTTTCAGGTTCGAGTTACGCGCTTGCGGAACAGCGTAGTAGTTGATGTCAATCACGTTATCGAGCATACGAACCGCAGTTTTAACTGTACGTGCCAGTTTTTCACGATCAAGAACACCACCTTGAACGTGTTGTACCAGGTTAATCGAACCCAGGTTACATACCGCGATTTCTTCTTTGCTGGTGTTCAGCGTAATTTCTGTACATAAGTTAGAAGAGTGAACTACACCTACGTGTTGTTGTGGTGAACGCAGGTTACATACGTCTTTGAATGTGATCCACGGGTGACCAGTTTCAAACAGCATAGACAGCATTTTGCGCCACAAATCTTTTGCACGGATTTTCTTGTGCAACATGTTTGTTTCTTTGGCAATCGCTTCGTAGTGCGCATAACGCTCAGCGAATTCTGCACCGGTCAAATCATGCAGATCAGGCGTTTCAGAAGGTGTGAATAAAGTCCATTCTGCATCTTCGAATACACGTTGCATGAACAGGTCAGGAACCCAGTTCGCAGTGTTCATGTCATGGGTACGACGACGGTCATCACCAGTGTTCTTACGCAGTTCAAGGAATTCTTCGATGTCCAGGTGCCAGGTTTCTAAGTATGCACATACTGCACCTTTACGCTTGCCGCCCTGGTTAACCGCAACAGCCGTATCATTCGCTACTTTCAGGAACGGAACAACACCTTGAGATTTACCGTTAGTGCCTTTGATGTATGAGTTCAAGGCACGAACTGGCGTCCAGTCATTACCTAAACCGCCTGCCCATTTAGACAGCATTGCGTTATCACGCATCGCGCCATAAATGTCATACAGGTCATCATCAATCGTGGTCAAGTAGCAGCTAGACAATTGTGGACGAAGCGTACCTGAGTTAAATAGGGTAGGCGTCGAAGCCATGTAGTCGAAGCTAGACAATAAGTTATAGAACTCAATCGCGCGATCTTCACGGTTTTCTTCATTGAGCGACAAGCCCATAGAAACACGCATAAAGAACAATTGCGGAAGTTCGAAACGTACGCCATCCGAATGGATGAAGTAACGGTCAAATAAAGTTTGAAGACCCAGGTAAGTAAACTGATTCGAGCGTTCCGGTTGAATCGCAGCAGCCAATTTCGCAAGGTCAAAGTTCAGCAATTCTGGAGAAAGCAGCTCAAGCTCAATCCCTTTTTTCAGGTAAGTTTCCAGCGCATCGCCTTCAACTGTATCTACAGGTAGACCCAGGAATTTCAAACCAGTCGCAACCAGGTCATCACGCAATAAACGTGCAGTCACATATGTATAGTTAGGCTCTTGCTCAATACGGGTACGGGTCGCCATCATCATCGTGGTTGAGATGTCCGACTCTTTTACGCCGTTGTACAAGTTTTTCACGGTCTCATCGACAATGGCTTGTACATCAATGCCTTCAAGGCCTTCTGCTGCTTTAGTAACATGCGCAGTTAAAGCACTTAAATCTAGTGGCTTGAGTTTGCCTTCAGCATCAGTAATTTGCAGGGTCGGGTGATGATGTGCGCCCAACTGTTTACGTGCTTCAGAACGTTGTTCACGGTAAATGACATAAGAGCGTGCAACTTTTTGTTCGCCCGTACGCATTAGCGCAAGTTCAACTTGGTCTTGAATTTCTTCAATATGAATCGTTCCGCCAGAAGGTAAACGACGTTTAAAGGTATTTAATACCATTTCCGTCAGTTGCTCGATACGATCATGGATCCGGCTCGAGTCAGCGCTTTGTTGGCCTTCAACCGCCAAAAACGCTTTACCAATTGCGACAGAAATTTTTTCTGCATCAAAAGCGGCAACATCACCGGTGCGTTTAATCACCTGAAGTTGACCAGGAGTTGAAGTGATTACGCTCATGTTAGCATAGCTCCATTGTCATCTATTTTTATGTTTATGGACCGTTTGAACTGGGCAAAATTCATGCCACAGTGTTTGAGGAATAAACACAAGACCTAGTGGTTTTAAAATTAATTGAACACAAGATACGGGAAAATTTAGGGTAGATCAATATTGACATTTAGCTAAATATTTTTCTTAAGTTGTGCTTTAATCCTTGTAAAAATATCGCTATTTTTATTGATTTTTGTATAAGCCTTATCAGGCAAGGCATAGCATAACAAAGTCAAAAGAAAGTGCTTATAGATAACACTGTGGATAACTAAAAAGTGCTGAATCAAGCAGTCATATTTTGTCCATGTAATAGTTGTGTAAATCGCAAATCAGATCTAAGCCACTGTTTCAAGCATAATTGTCCAAAAAATGCACGATAAAATATTACAAAATGCTATCTTGATGTATCAGTTTGGTGAACGCTATCTTGTTTACAATGTAAACGTGTGTATATTGCAAGCATATTAAAAACGTATCTATTGGATTTCAAAAGGATACGCCTATAGCGTAGATCCACCAAATAAGGGGCAATACATGAGCCAAGAAGAAAAGTTACCCAAGATTTTAATTGTTGAAGATGACGAGCGTCTTGCTCGTTTAACGCAAGAATACCTCATCCGTAACGGACTTGAGGTGGGGGTAGAGCCGGATGGTAACCGTGCCATTCGTCGGATTATTGCCGAGCAGCCAGATATGGTGGTGCTGGATGTAATGTTACCAGGTGCTGATGGCTTGACCATTTGCCGTGAAGTGCGTCCACATTATCATCAGCCGATTTTGATGTTGACTGCGCGTACTGAAGACATGGATCAGGTTTTAGGTCTGGAAATGGGTGCAGATGACTATGTCGCTAAGCCTGTTCAGCCGCGTGTATTGCTGGCACGTATTCGTGCATTATTGCGCCGTACTGACAAGGTGCCTGAAGATGAAGTGGCACAGCGCATCGAATTTGATGATCTGGTCATCGACAACGGCGGTCGTTCAGTGACCTTAAATGGCGATCTGGTTGATTTTACCAGTGCAGAATATGACCTGTTATGGTTGCTTGCATCGAATGCTGGCCGTATTCTCTCTCGCGAAGATATTTTCGAGCGTTTACGTGGTATCGAATATGATGGCCAAGACCGTTCAATCGATGTGCGTATTTCTCGTATCCGTCCAAAAATCGGTGACGATCCAGAAAATCCGAAGCGTATTAAAACAGTACGTAGTAAGGGTTATCTTTTTGTTAAAGAGACCAATGGTCTTTAAGCAAATGTGGTTTGTTGCTTGAACAAGCAGGATAAATTATAGGTGTTTAAACACAGTATATTTTTGCGTATATACGCAGGACTCGTCATTCTTGTCGTCTTGGTGGCGGTGTTCGGCTATTTGTTGGTACAGATTATCAACTATCAGCGTGCGCAAGAATATCGCGAATCCCTGACTGATGGTATGGCATATATCATCAGTGAGGGGGTTGCACGCCAGCCAAATCTCCAGCAAAAAATGGATTGGGTTTCTGATGCCTCCGATTTGCTGGAATTGCCCATTCACTATGTAGAAGCCAGCAAGGTCGACATTACCCGTGCTGAAGGGCGCCGTATTGCCGAACGAAAAGCGGTGGTGCGTTGGGACGCTGAATCGGGTATTGCCTATATTGTAGTTGGGCTGCGCGATGACCCGGGTCATTACCTTTATATTAAGGCCGACAGTATTACTGAGCGCCAGATGAAGGCCTTACCAGTCTTTATCCTGGACTATCTGGTCTACTATCCAGGTCAGGAAAAAGAATATCTGGCTCGTATTCAGGATTATTTTTCTTATCCGGTTTCTATCGAAAATGTCCAGAATCTACCTTTAGACTCCGAGCAAATCGGACGTCTGCGTCTGGATCACAGCATCATTTTATACCGCGACAATGCCTCTATTCGTGGTACCACAATTTCAATTATTTCACCGATTCCTGGTTCGACCTCGCAAGTATTGGTCATGGGGCCGGTACCCTTGTTTAACTGGATGCCATTCCAGTTGGCGACCGGTATTACCTTATTAAGCCTTTTTGTGTTGAGTCTGGGTGTTTATGGTCTTCTGGTTCCGATGCAGCGTAAGTTGCGTGAAGTCAGCTATGCCTTAAACAAAATGAAATCGGGTAATATGTCATTGCGTCTTCCTGTGGAAGGCAGTGACGAGATGTCTACACTGGCGTCTAGCTATAACAATATGTCAGATCATATCCAGCGTTTGATCGAAGCGCAGCGTGAGTTGATGCGTGCGGTGTCGCATGAGTTGCGTACACCGGTGGCACGAATCCGCTTTGGTGTGGAAATGATGGCGGATGAAGATGACTACGATTATCGTCTGCAACAGGTGGAACAGATTGATAAAGATATTGAAGCGCTGAATACCTTGATTGATGAGATCATGACCTATGCCAAACTGGAACAGGGCATGCCGTCGATTGAGTTTGAGCAAATCGATCTATATGACGTACTGAATCAGGTGGCACAAGAAACTGAAGCGCTGAAAACTCAGAAAATCATCGAATTACATCCAATGCCTGTTGCGGTCACAGTAGAGGCGGAGCGTCGTTATCTGCATCGTGTAATTCAGAATCTGGTCGGCAATGCTGTACGTTATTGCGATAATAAAATCTTGATTAGCGGCGGTCTGGATCAGGATGGTCAGGCCTATGTTTGCGTTGAAGATGACGGGCCGGGGATTCCAGAAATAGATCGTGCCCGCATTTTTGAAGCCTTTGCCCGACTGGATGATAGCCGTACCCGTGCGTCGGGTGGTTATGGTTTAGGTTTGTCGATTGTCAGCCGGATTGCGTACTGGTTTGGTGGCACGATTCAGGTGGATCAAAGTCCGACGCTGGGTGGTGCGCGTTTTACCATGACCTGGCCGGCACAACGTTATGTCAAGAAGAGTAAGCGCAAGATGCTAGAAAAAAAGCCTGAGGAAGCGAGCGATCATTTAGCTTGATATTGTGTGAATGATTTTAGTCATAAAAAAAACGATGCATCGGCATCGTTTTTTTATTGGGAGCGATTTTTATTCCTGAATGGTCGCATCAGGTTCAATGAGTGATTTACCCTCTTTTAAGCTTTGTAGCGCTTCAGGGTTAAAGTCGATCAACAGTTTGGTATTTTTCGCATCGACATTATAGCGCTGAATCAGTTTCTGGTCGCCTGATAACGTTTCGACTTTATATTCGTCAGCGATATTCATAATGCCATCCAAATTGATGCTGGAAGAAGCGTGGTCCTCTTGAAAAAGTGCATGGATATCGCGTAAGTCAAAAGCTGCCTGGCTTATGTTAGGATTTTTCTGGATGTAATTTTCTATATGTCGAACCAGTAATTGAGCAAATAAAAAATAATTAGGCCGATGAGAGAAGCGTAGAGACATGCAAGGACTCCTTATTGTTACTTTATTAATGTCATGATGTGATTTAGAAATAGAAATAACATATTCTGAATCAGTCCGTTGAGCATGTTGCAAAAAGACACAATTGTGAATCTAAGATTAGCAAGCGGCTGCAGGGGGTAAATCAACCGTTAAGTTTGAAAAATCACATTAAATATCAAGTTAAATCAAATGGTTTGGACTGAAAAATAGTTGTTAAAATAAGTTTTTATCCGATTTAACTTGGATTCAATCGTGAAAAGGACTATATCTAAATGGGTGGGCGAGAAAAGCAGCTCATCGATCAGTCTATTTTCTGGTAGCGCTATTTACAAAAAAAATTAATAGATAATTAAAATTTAATTTAGGAAAACGATTAAAACGAATTCTGAATGATTAAAGTCAAATTAAATGCTGAAATGTCTAAAAAATCATCCCAAAGACTAAGGCTTATAAACTAGCAAGTGAAATCCAAAATCAGGTACAATTGGCGGGATTAATTTTGTGTTTGGTGTATTTGAAGGCCAATACATACATTCTTTGTTAACAAATAGGCCTGCCAGGAGTTATCCCCGCATGAGTGCTATTACTCCATACGAATGGGCAATTATTGCCTTCGTGATCGGCGTTACATTTTTATGCGTCTTTATGCTGACTGTCCCATTACTCCTCGGGGGTAAATCATGGGGCCGTGCCAAGCAGGAGCAGTTTGAGTCAGGTGTAGTTAGCGCAGGTGGAGCTCGTATCCGCTTGTCTGCAAAGTTCTATTTAGTTGCAATTTTCTTTGTGGTGTTTGATTTAGAAGCACTTTATCTATATGCATGGGCAGTTTCTGTTCGTGAGGTAGGTTGGATTGGTTTTGCAACTGCAGCTATCTTTATCATAGTTTTACTTGTTGGTTTGATTTACGAATTATCGACAGGCGCACTCAATTGGGCACCTTCAGACAGACGTAAGGCAGCAGGAATTAAAGCTAAGATTGGTTCGCCAAATATGGATCTTGCAGAAATTACGCGCTTCAACTCGATTGAAGAATTGGTGATGGATCCAACGGGTCAAATCCCGGCTCAATCATCTGGTTTTGTGAAAAAGTCACAAACTCAATTATCTGATAAGGAGTAAGACGGGATGAAATATACATTAACCCGTGCGAATCCGAATGCTGACCAATATCCACTTCAGGAACGTATTGTTGTAGAAGATCCGTTGCTAGAAGAAGAAGTGAATAAAAATGTATTCATGACTCGCTTAGAGGATGTGGTACATACAGCAGTCAACTGGGGTCGTAAAAACTCAGTTTGGCCATTTAACTTTGGTACATCTTGCTGCTACGTAGAATATGCAACGACCTTGACCGGCGTGCATGACTTGTCACGTTTTGGTGCCGAGGTTATCCGTGCTTCACCGCGTCAGGCGGACTTAATGATTGTAGCGGGTACTTGCTTCGTAAAAATGGCGCCAGTAATTCAGCGTCTGTACGAACAGATGCTTGAACCAAAATGGGTCATTTCAATGGGTGCATGTGCCAACTCAGGTGGTATGTACGATATTTATTCAGTCGTACAAGGTGTGGATAAAATCATCCCGGTCGATGTGTATATTCCAGGTTGCCCACCACGTCCTGAAGCTTTGATTCAGGCATTGATGCTGTTGCAAGACCAGATTCAACTAGAGCGTCGTCCGCTTTCTGCGGTGATCGGTGATGATCTTAAGCCAGTGTATAAGCCAAAGATGATGCCGGAACGTGACCGTAAGAAAGACCAGCGTGTTGCTGTGAAGAACTTACGCTCTATGGATGAAATTAAATAATTTAAACGACAGGTTGTTTTGTTGTGCACCCGCTATGGGTGTAATTGTCGTTTAGATTGACTGAATTTGTATTAAATAGGAAGCCAAGCCAATGGCTGAAACTGACATTGCTATGCCAGAATCAACGCCTGTTGATTCACGCCCAGCATTTGCCATCATTGAAGAACTCAAAACCAAATTTGGTGAGAACTTCTTTGTGCAAACGACTTTCGAGGATTTCCCGACAGTCTGGGTTGAGCGCGCACGTGTACAAGAAGTTTTAATGTTCTTGCGTACAGTGTCACGTCCTTACGTGATGTTGTTCGACCTGTCAGCGGTAGATGAGCGTCTGCGTACGCACCGCGACGGTTTACCTGCGTCTGACTTCACCGTGTTCTATCACCTGTTGTCGCTCGAGCGTAATACTGACATTCGTATTAAAGTTGCCTTAGCTGAAAGCGATTTGAATCTTCCGACGGCAACCAATATTTGGCCAAATGCCAATTGGTACGAACGTGAAGCTTACGATATGTTCGGGATCAATTTCGATGGGCATCCAATGCTCCGTCGTATCTTGTTGCCAACCTATTGGGAAGGTCATCCGCTACGTAAAGAATATTCTGCGCGTGCGACTGAATATACGCCGTATTTGCAAGATAAAGCCAAACAGGACTACGAACAGGAACATCTTCGTTTCGTCCCTGAAGATTGGGGTATGAAGCGCGGCAATGCCGATGAAGACTTCATGTTCCTGAACTTGGGTCCGAACCATCCATCTGCGCACGGTGCGTTCCGTGTGATCTTGCAGCTGGACGGTGAAGAAGTGAAAGACTGTGTGCCTGACATCGGTTATCACCACCGTGGTGTGGAAAAGATGGCTGAACGTCAAACCTGGCATTCATTCATTCCGTATACAGACCGTGTCGACTACCTCGGTGGTTGTGCGCAAAACATGCCTTACGTGCTTGGCGTAGAGCAAATGGCGGGTATTACTGTACCTGACCGTGCGCAATGTATCCGCGTGATGATGTCTGAACTGTTCCGTATCAATAACCACTTGCTGTTCATTGGTACTGCGATTCAGGATGCCGGCGGTATGACGCCAGTCTTCTACATGTTTGCTGACCGTCAGAAAATCTATGACGCAATTGAAGCGATCACCGGTTACCGTATGCATCCGGCATGGTTCCGTATCGGTGGTACTGCACACGACCTTCCAAACAACTGGCAGCACCTGATTCGTGAAATCCTGGACTGGATGCCAAAACGTTTGAAGGAATACCATACTGCGGCGCTGAAAAACTCGGTGTTTGTGGGTCGTACCCGTAATGTTGCGCAATACGATGCAAAATCTGCATTGGCTTGGGGTGTAACAGGTACAGGTCTACGCGCTACAGGTATCGACTTTGACGTACGTAAATACCGTCCATATAGCGGTTATGAAAATTACGACTTCGAAGTGCCGGTTGAGTACGAAGGCGATGCCTATGCACGTGTCATCGTTCACTACCGTGAAATCGAAGAATCACTGAAAATTATCAAACAATGTTTAGATAATATGCCGTCTGGTGCGTACAAAGCAGACCATCCACTGGCTGTTCCACCACCAAAAGACAAGACATTACAAGATATTGAAACCTTGATTACGCACTTCCTGAGTGTATCTTGGGGTCCTGTAATGCCGGCGGGTGAAGCATCTGTGATGGCGGAAGTGGTGAAAGGCGCGTCGAACTACTACTTGACTTCAGACAAGTCAACCATGAGTTACCGTACCCGTATCCGTACACCAACCTTCACGCATTTACAGCAAATGCCTTCTGTGATTAACGGCAGCTTAATGTCTGACTTAATCATTTATTTAGCGACCATTGACGTCGTAATGGCTGACGTGGATCGCTAAGGGGTAAACGCATTATGATGATTTTGACTGATAAAAAGCCACGTGTGAATGTTGAAGGAATTTTGACTGCTGACGAAATTCACGATATCGAACATCACATGGGGCACTACCCATACCCACGTGCAGCGTGTCTAGATGCGCTAAAGTGTGTACAACGCCGTAATGGCTGGGTAGATGATGCGCAAATGAATGCCATCGCACAAATGCTGAGCATGAGCGTTGCAGACCTTGAAGGTGTGGCAACGTTCTATAACCGTATTTACCGTCAGCCGGTCGGTCGTCACGTAATTTTGTTATGTGATTCGATTGCGTGTTTCTTGATGGGTGCGGAAACTTTGGCAGAAGCATTCCAGCGCGAATTAGGAATCCAATTTGGTCAAACGACTGCAGATGGTCGTTTCACTTTGCTGCCAATTTGCTGCCTGGGCAACTGTGACAAAGGTCCAACCTTAATGATTGATGAAGACACGCACGGTCTGGTTGAAGTGACTTCGGTGAAACAGCTGTTGGAGAAGTATGTATGAATACTGAACCAAAACCAATTTATGGCGACGGTAACCCGGAAACGCATCCATTAACATGGCGTTTAAGCAAACAAGCCAACGTGCGTAATGCAGATGATTACGAAGCGCTGGAAGGTTATGCAGGCTTTAAAAAAGCACTGACCATGTCGCCTAAAGATGTATTGGAAGTGGTTAAGGCAGCGACTGTTAAAGGTCGTGGTGGTGCAGGCTTCCCGGCAGGCATTAAATGGTCACTCATGGCGCCAAACGACAACTCAGGTCCACGTTACCTGATTTGTAATGCCGATGAGATGGAACCAGGTACCTTTAAAGACCGTTTGTTGATGGAAGATCTTCCGCATCAATTGATCGAAGGCATGCTGATTGCAGGCTATACGCTTGAAGCAACACACGGTTATATCTTTATCCGTGGCGAGTACATTGAAGCTGCTCAGTACTTAAATGAAGCACTTGAGCAAGTTCGTGCCAAAGGTTACTTAGGGGATAACATCCTTGGTACAGGCTGGAACTTCGAGTTACACGTGCATACCGGTGCGGGTCGTTATATCTGCGGTGAAGAAACTGCATTGATTAACTCGCTAGAAGGTCGCCGTGCCAACCCGCGTACTAAACCGCCATTCCCGCAAGTTGCAGGTGCTTGGGGTCGTCCTACGATTGTCAACAACGTAGAGACCTACAACAACTTACCAGCCATCATGCTGCGTGGTCCTGAATGGTATATCAACTTGTCTGCGGGTAAGTCGAAAGATCCAGGCACCAAGATTTATGGTGCATCAGGTAAGGTAAAATTCCCGGGTCTATGGGAGCTTCCATTTGGTACGACAGCACGTGAAGTGATTGAAGACCATGCGGGTGGTATGCGTGACGGCTTAAAACTGAAAGCATGGTTACCGGGTGGTGCATCGACTGACTTCCTGGCTGCCGAGCATATTGATCTTCCTATGGATGCGGAAAGCATCATGAAAGCAGGTTCGCGTTTAGGGACTTGTTTGTTGATGGTGGTAGATGAAACCCAATGTATGGTTTCAGCGACACGTAACCTCGAAGAATTCTTTGCACGCGAATCATGTGGTTTCTGTACGCCTTGCCGTGATGGCTTACCTTGGGCTGTGAAAGCGCTGAAAGCACTGGAAGATGGCACAGGTAAGAAAGAAGATATCGATCACTTACAAGAACTGACTCGTAAGCTTTGGATTGGTAAAACTTTCTGTGCCCACGCACCGGGTGCAATGGAGCCGCTTATGGGCGCACTCAAATATTTCCGTGGCGAATTTGAAGCGAAGGTTGTGAATGCCGCCGCTCAAACCAGCAACGTAGAACAAGCTTAAGGAATTCGACTATGGCTACAATTCATGTCGATGGCAAATCGTATGAAGTCAACGGCTCGGAAAACTTGCTACAAGCATGTTTGAGTCTTGGCATTGATATCCCATACTTTTGTTGGCATCCATCCTTAGGTTCTGTCGGTTCTTGCCGTCAATGTGCCGTGACCCAGTACGCGAATCCAGAAGATACGCGTGGCCGTTTGGTCATGTCATGTATGACGCCAGCATCTGACAATACCTACATCTCGATTGAAGACAAAGAAGCCAAAGATTTCCGTGCTTCGATTGTTGAATTCTTGATGACCAACCATCCGCACGACTGTCCAGTCTGTGAAGAAGGGGGTCACTGTCATTTACAAGATATGACTGTAATGACGCAGCATGACCGTCGTCGCTACCGTTTCACGAAGCGTACCCATTACAACCAGGAGCTTGGCTCATTCATTTCTCACGAAATGAACCGTTGTATCGCGTGTTACCGTTGTGTGCGTTATTACAAAGACTACGCAGGTGGTACGGACTTCGGCGTGTATGCCAATGCATCACGTGTGTACTTCGGTCGTCCTGAATCAGGTACTTTAGAGTCTGAATTCTCGGGCAACCTGACTGAAGTATGTCCAACAGGTGTATTCACCGACAAAACTCATTCGGCTCGCTACAACCGTAAATGGGACATGCAGTATGCGCCAAGCGTATGCCAAGGCTGTTCTTCAGGTTGTAACATCTCTCCGGGTGAGCGTTATGGCGAACTTCGCCGCGTAGAAAACCGTTATAATGGTGAAGTAAACCAATACTTCCTATGCGACAAAGGCCGTTTCGGTACAGGTTATGTGAACCGTGAAGACCGTCCGCGTCAACCACAATTCCGTCAAGGTGCAACTGTTGAAACTGTTTCAGTGGATGCAGCACTAGACACGGTCATTGCAAATATCCAGGGCAAAAAAGTATTGGGTATTGGTTCACCGCGTGCATCACTTGAATCAAACTTCGCACTTCGTGAGTTGGTGGGTCAAGAGAACTTCTCAACAGGTCTATCTCAAAAAGAGCAAAACCTGGTTGAACTTGCAGCTTCAATCATGCAAACCGAGGGTGTTTACAACCCGAACATGCGTGAAATTGAAAGCTACGATGCAGTGCTGATCTTAGGTGAAGACCTGACCCAAACTGCGCCTCGTATGGCTTTATCTGTTCGCCAGGCTGCGAAAAATAAAGGCAAAGAGATGGCGGCAGAGCGCCGTACCCAAGAATGGTTGGCTGAACCGGTGCAACGTATTGCCCAAGATGCCAAATCTCCGATTTACATCCTGGCTGCGACACAAACCCGTTTGTCTGATGTTGCTGAAGGTGAAGTGGTTGCTTCTCCAAACGATATCGCGCGTTTAGGTTTTGCAGTTGCTGCAGCAGTTGCGGGTGAAACGATTCTTGGTTTAGATGACGATGCCAAAGCATTTGCACAAACCATTGCGGACACTTTAAAAGCTGCGAAGAAACCACTGATCATCTCGGGTACAAGCTTGCAAGATCCTGCCATTATGGAAGCTGCTGCACAAGTTGCACAGAATCTGGGTAATGCAGGTCTGACTTTGACGGTTCCTGAAGTGAACTCGATGGGTATGGCAATCTTTGGTGGTCAAAGCCTAGAGCAAGCATTTGCACAAGATTACGATACTGTGATTGTGGTTGAAAACGACCTTTACCGTCGTCTTCCTGCTGCACAGGTCGATGCTGCACTTGCAGGTAAAGATGTGATCGTACTGGATCACTCTGAAACTGCAACAGTGAAAAAAGCCGACATCGTACTTTCTGCTGCATCGTTTGCTGAAGGTGATGGTACTGTCGTTTCTCAAGAAGGCCGTGCACAACGTTTCTACCAAGTGTATGACCCAAGCTACTACAATCCTGAATTGGCGATCAAGGAATCTTGGCGCTGGTTACACGCTCTGGAAACAGGCGTAAAAGGCAAAGCGATTTCTTGGACTTTACTGGATGATGTGATCGAGTCAGTGGCGAAAAACGTTCCTGCGCTTGAAGGCATTCTGGATGTTGCACCTGATGCGGGCTTCCGTGTTCATGGCTTGAAAGTGGCACGTGAACCACGTCGTTACTCAGGTCGTACTTCAATGCGTTCGCCATTGTCTGTACATGAGCCGAAACAGCCTACAGATAAAGACTCCGCATTAACATTCTCGATGGAAGGTTATGTCGGAGACCAGACTCCATCTCCACTGGTTCCATTTGCATGGTCTGCAGGCTGGAACTCGCCACAAGCTTGGAACAAGTTCCAGGAAACTGTGGGTGGTTCACTGAAAGGTGGTGATTCAGGCGTTCGTTTATTCGACCGTTTGGCAAAACGTCCGGCACGTACATTCGTTGCACCGGCACCTGTTCTGGTCAATGCTGAAAGCTTCCGTCTAGTACCGATGCACCATATTTTTGGTTCAGGTGAATTTACCATCAAAACACCAGCGATGGAAACACGTATTCCTGAAGCGGTATTTGCAGTGGGTGAGCAGGATGCAGCGCGCCTGAATGTTCAAGATGGTCAGACAATCACGGTGAAAGCAGGTGAGACGTCAATCGTTCTTCCAGTTCAAGTGATTGAATATTTACCGACAGGTTATATTGGCTACCCAATCGGTCTGGCACCGACGGTATCTCTTGCAGAGCCTGTTTCAGTCGCGGTAGGAGTGTAATTCATGGAACAAGAATTAATCCGTCAAACGCCGTTGTGGGCTGAAAACTGGCCAATTGCCTATTCAGTCATTCAAGCGATTGTGATCTTGCTGGTTGTAGTACTGATCGCTGCGTTGATGTCTTTTATTGAACGTCGTTTACTCGGCTTGTGGCAAGACCGTTATGGTCCGAACCGTGTTGGTCCGGGCGGTATGTTCCAGATTGTTGCCGACATGCTGAAAATCATGTTCAAGGAAGACTGGACACCTAAGTTTGCTGACAAATTGACGTTCCGTATGGCGCCAGCAGTTGCGATGGCAACTGCGGTGCTGTCGTTCATGGTTATTCCTGTATCACCTTATTTAGGTGTAGCAGACATGAACATCGGCCTGTTGTTCTTTATGGCAATGGCGGGTATTGCAGTTTATGCAGTCCTGTTCGGTGGCTGGTCATCAAACAACAAATATGCCTTACTGGGCGGTTTACGTTCTGCGGCTCAGACCATTTCTTATGAAGTGTTCTTGGGTATCTCGTTGATGGGTGTGGTGGCAATTGCCGGCTCATTCAACATGCGTGAAATCGTTGAAGCGCAAAAAGATGTTTGGTTTGTAATTCCCCAGTTCCTGGGTTTCTTGATCTTCGTGGTTGCGGGTGTTGCGGTAACGCATCGTCATCCATTTGACCAACCAGAAGCAGAACAGGAACTGGCAGAAGGTTACCATGTTGAATACGGCGGTATGAAGTGGGGGATGTTCTTCGTTGCGGAATACGTCAACGTGGTACTGATCTCTGCATTGATCGTGACGTTATTCTTCGGTGGCTGGCTTGCGCCATTCAACCTTGATATTCCGTTCCTTCCAGCAGCATTCTGGTTCATTATCAAAACAGCATTCTTTGTAATGATGTTTGTACTGGCGCGTGGTTCATTAATGCGTCCACGTTATGACCAGGTGATGAACTTTGGTTGGAAAATTTGCTTGCCATTGGCGTTGGTTAACCTTTTGGTGACTGGTGCTGTGATTCTGATGAATCAGGCCTAAGACAGCAGGGAGAACAAAATGTTTAAATTTCTAGCTGGATTCGGGTCAATCGTTCGTTCGTTGTGGATGGTGTTCAGCCACGCAACACGTAAACGTGACACCATTTTATATCCGGAAGTGCCGGCCGAAGAAATCGTGCCACCACGCTTCCGTGGTCGTATTGTATTGACACGCGACCCTGATGGCGAAGAACGCTGTGTGGCATGTAACCTGTGTGCGGTTGCCTGTCCGGTAGGCTGTATTTCACTACAAAAAGCAGAACGTGAAGATGGTCGCTGGTATCCAGAATTTTTCCGTATCAACTTCTCGCGTTGTATTTTCTGCGGTATGTGTGAAGAAGCGTGTCCAACCACTGCGATTCAGATGACTCCAGATTTTGAGCTCAGCGAATATGTTCGTCAGGACTTGGTCTATGAAAAAGAACACCTGCTGATTTCTGGTCCTGGTAAATATCCTGACTATAACTTCTACCGTGTAACCGGTATGGCAGTTGCAGGCAAGGACAAAGGTCAAGCACAGCGTGAAAGTGCACCTGTTGATGTACGGAGTCTATTACCATGATGTGGCCATTTTATTTAATGGCCCTCGTGGCCATTGTCTCTACGGTTCGCGTGGTGACTAACGCGAATCCGGTACATGCTTTATTAAGCCTGATCGTGTCATTGCTTGCAGTCGCAGGCATGTTCCTGATCGTCGGTGCACCATTCGCTGGTGCGCTGGAAGTGATCGTTTATGCGGGCGCGATCATGGTGTTGTTCGTGTTCGTGGTGATGATGCTGAACCTGGGTGAGCAGACCGTTGAACAAGAACGAAAATGGTTGACTTCATCGGCTTGGGCTTATCCGGCGTTGATGAGCTTCCTGATCGGTTTGGTGCTGGTATGGGTATTAAACTCTGATTACACACAAGCTTCACTGGTAATGGGTACAGAAATGGTGGGCCCGAAAGCAGTGGGTCAAGCACTCTTTACGCAATACTTGTTGTTGGTTGAAGTTGCCGCGATGTTATTGCTTGCTGCCTTGGTAGCTGCATTCCATTTGGGTAAACGTGAACCAGATGCAGAAGAGGAAAAAGAATAATGGGCAACATCCCTTTAGAGCATGGTTTGATCGTTGCATCTATTCTCTTTGCACTGGGTTTTTACGGTGTAATGGTGCGACGCAACCTACTATTTATTTTAATGAGCCTTGAAATCATGATGAACGCTGCTGCTTTAGCGTTCGTCCTGGCGGGCAGTGCATGGGCACAGCCAGATGGTCAGATCATGTTTATCCTGATCCTGACGCTTGCTGCGGCAGAGGCTTGTATTGGTCTTGCGATCGTCCTTCAGTTCTATCATCGCTTCCATCACCTGGATGTGGATGCTGCTAGTGAGATGCGCGGATGAGTTATTTATATCTAACAATTTTATTTCCGCTCATTGGTTTTGTCCTGTTAGCGGCGGGGCGCAACAAGCTTCCGGAATCTGTTGCAGCCATTATTGGTGTGGGTGCAGTCGGTTTATCTGCACTGTTCGCACTGATTGCGGGTATGGACTTTGTGAATAATGGTTCAACTGCAGTAGTACAACATCTCTGGACCTGGTTCAGTGTTGGCGGTTTTGCTCCTGGCATCAGCTTGCAGCTGGATGGCTTGTCTTTATTGATGCTGGGTATGGTCACTGGTGTGGGTTTCTTGATTCACATCTTTGCATCATGGTATATGCGCGGTGAAGAAGACTTCGCACGTTTCTTCTCTTACTTTAACCTTTTCGTTGCAAGCATGTTATTGCTGGTACTGGGTGACAACCTGGCGTTATTATTCCTGGGTTGGGAAGGCGTAGGTCTGTGTTCATACCTGTTGATCGGTTATTACTACCAGAACCCTGCAAATGGTCTGGCGGCAATCAAGGCATTTACTGTTACCCGTATCGGTGACGTATTCCTGCTGATTGCCATGTTCCTGATCTTCCAGCAATTCGGTACCTTGAACATTCAGTACATCGTTGAAAATGCAGCGACTGTAATGACACAAAGTTCATCTCTGACCATCTGGACAGCATTGTTATTGTTCTTGGGTGCGGCGGGTAAATCTGCACAGATCCCGTTACAAACATGGTTAGCCGATGCGATGGCAGGTCCGACACCTGTTTCTGCATTGATCCATGCTGCAACCATGGTAACTGCGGGTGTTTACCTGTGCTGCCGTCTGTTCGCAGTCTTTGAACTTGCGCCAGAAGTGATGGTGTTTATTTCGATCACAGGTGCGGTGACTTTGCTTGTGGCTGGTTTTGCTGCACTGGTTCAAACTGACATTAAACGTATTCTGGCTTACTCAACCATGAGTCAGCTGGGTTATATGTTTATGGCGGTGGGTGCTGAAGCATACCAAGCGGGTCTGTTCCATATGCTGACTCACGCATTCTTCAAGGCATTATTGTTCTTGTCATCTGGTGCGGTGATTCTGGCTTACCATCACGAACAAAACATCTTCAAGATGGGCGGTCTGTTCTACAAGAACAAATTCCTGTTTGCATGTTTCGCGATTGGTGGCGGTGCATTGGCAGCGATTCCATTCCTGACGATTGGTTTCTTCTCAAAAGATGCGATTCTTGCTGCAGTCTGGACGCAAAGTCATATTGCTGGTTTGCCAGTATATAACACGCTGTACTGGGTCGGTGTTGCAGGTGCATTCTTAACCTCTATTTATACATTCCGTTTAATTTGGGTTGTATTCTTTGGCAAAGAAAACACACCTTATCATGAAATCCAAGGTGCAACTTACTGGGCGCCACTGGCAATTCTTGCTGTACTTTCAACAGGTCTGGCGATCGTCCTGAAAGCACCGGTAATGAGCATTCTGGATGCAGCCCAAATTCCAGCCTTCATTATTCCTGAAGCGCTTGAAGCAGGTGCACATGGTGCTGAATACATCGCAATCGCTGTTGCTTTAACAGGTCTTGCAGTCGGTGTCGTGCTGTTCGCTTTTGCTTACAATGCAGTCAAACGTTTTGCAGCCACTTCTGTAGGTGCTGGCCTGGTCAACATCTGCCGTAACGCATTAGGTTTCGATACGCTGTATGACCTCATTTTCGTGAAGCCATATTTAATGTTCGCGAAGATCTTTGGTCGTGATCCAATTGATGGCCTATGGCTGGTACTTCCTGCACTTGTTAAAGGTGGTCACAGCTTTACAAGTTCACGTCAAACCGGTTCACTGCGTGAATATGCATCTAGTATGGGGCTCGGTGTCGTTGTCCTACTGATGATCTTGATCGTGATTCAGGTCGTGGGGAAATAAAATGGAAGCTCCAAACAATATTATTTTGCCGGCTCTGATCCTCATTCCGTTCATTGCAGGTTTCATATGCTGGTTGGTCGATAAACTCGACCAACACTTGCCGCGTTATATCGCGCTGATCGGTATGCTGGTGACCTTGGTCTTGACCATAGTCCTTTGGCAGACTGGTACTTACAACTATGAATTAGGCGGTGCTACACCTTCGTGGGCTGCCGAATTCAAATTGCCTTGGATTCAAACCCTGGGCATTAACATTCACTTAGCAGTGGATGGTTTATCACTTCTTATGGTTGGCTTGACTGCACTCCTGGGTGTATTGGCAGTAGGCTGTTCATGGGGCGAGATTCAAAAGAACGTTGGTTTCTTCCACTTGAACCTTTTATGGTCTTTAGGTGGTGTCATCGGTGTGTTTCTGGCGATTGACTTATTCCTGTTCTTCTTCTTCTGGGAGATGATGCTGGTGCCGATCTACTTCCTGATTGCCCTTTGGGGTCATAAAGGGGCAGAGGGCAAGTCACGTGTTTATGCAGCTAACAAGTTCTTCATTTACACGCAGGTTGCCGGTTTGGTGATGCTGATTGGTATCCTTGGTCTGGTGACTGTGGGCTATACCATGACTGGCGAAATCCGTTTCGACTACAACTATCTATTAGGTGTGGCGAATACGCTTGACGCTCAGGCGCCAGCGGTGGCTTATGCATTCATGATCTGTTTATTCATCGGTTTTGCGGTAAAACTTCCAGTTTTCCCATTACACGGCTGGTTACCAGATGCACATGCACAAGCACCAACTGCGGGTTCTGTCGATCTTGCAGGTATCTTGATTAAGACTGCGGCGTACGGTTTATTACGTTTCGTGATTCCGTTCTTCCCGGCAGCGTCTGCACAGTTTGCAGACTTCGCAATCATTCTTGGTTTAATCGGTATTTTCTACGGTGCTTGGTGTGCTTTCCAGCAAACCGACATGAAACGCCTGTTGGCTTATACCTCTATTTCACACATGGGCTTCGTTTTACTTGCGATCTACGCAGGTAACATCCTGACCTTCCAAGGTCTGATGATCATGATGTTGGCACATGGTATTTCATCTGCTGCACTGTTCATTATGTGTGGTCAGGTATATGAGCGTGTGCATACGCGTGATATGCGTTTGATGGGTGGTATGCGTGGTCAATTCCCGTATCTTGCATTCTTCCTGATGTTCTTCGTTGCGGCGTTGGTTGGTATTCCAGGTCTAGGTAACTTCATTGGTGAGTTCCTGATCCTGATGGGTGCTTATGCGAAATTTCCGGCGTTTACCATTCTTGCGGCAATCAGCTTGGTATTTGCGGGTTTGTACGGTTTGATCCTGATTCACAAAGCCCTGTTTGGTGTACCAAATGAAGCACAACAGCAGCACTATACAAATCCATTAAAAGATCTAAATGCACGTGAAATCGCATTATTGTTGATCTGTGCGTTTGGTCTACTTTGGCTTGGTCTATATCCACAAAGCTTCCTTGACGTTTCTAACTCAAGCATGGCGTGGTTAGCGAATAGCTACATTCCAGTTCAAGAAGTGGTTGAAGTTGCTGATCAAGTAACGACTCAACTTGAAAATGTGGAGATCCAATAAGCCATGAACTTCACAATGTCTTTTTCTGAGCTTATGCCTCTAGCACCTGTGATGATCGTGTCGTTAACTGCGATCGTCGTGATGTTGCTGACCGCAATCAAGCGTAACCATAACTTGGTGGCTACCACCACGGTGATTGGTTTAAACCTTGCTGCGTTCTATATCATTTTCGTTTTGTTGGCAGGCGTGTTTGCACCTGCCAACGTGATGAATCTGTTCATCGTAGATCCATTTACGATGCTGTACCAGTTTGTGGTCCTGATTGCTGCACTTGCATGTGCAACGCTATCTCACGCGTATATCGAAACCTATAAAGATAACCGTGAAGAGTTATATATCCTGATGCTGACATCCGTTGCGGGTGCCATGCTAATGGTGGCTAGCTCACACTATGCATCATTCTTTATCAGCCTTGAGTTGATGTCGATTCCTGTATATGGCTTGTTGGCATATACACATCAACGTTCTCAATCGCTTGAAGCGGGTGTGAAATATCTGGTGCTTTCAGCAACTGCGTCAGCAATGCTGCTCATGGGTATGGCATATATTTATGCATATACAGGTACTTTAAGTTTCGTGGCTGAACCAGGCAAACTGTTTACTGTATTCAGTCAACCGGCTGTCGTGATTGGTCTGGCATTAATTGTATTTGCAGTAGCATTTAAATTATCGCTGGCACCATTCCACAAATGGACACCAGACGTATATGCTGGTGCACCAGCGCCAATCGCGACTTTCCTTGCGACTGTTGCGAAAGTAGCCATGATTGGTCTGTTTGTTCGTTATGCGTTGTCTTCGGGTCTAATTCTGGCAGACAGCTTCGTAACGATCATTTCAATCATTGCAGTTCTGTCTATCCTTGCAGGTAACCTGCTGGCGGTTCGCCAAGTGAACTTGAAACGTATCCTGGCATACTCTTCAATTGCACACTTTGGTTATTTGCTGGTTGCCATCGTAAGTTCACGTAATACGGATTTCTTACAAGTTCAAGGTTTCGCGACTTTTGAAAGTGTAAACGTCTACGTGATTACTTATGTATTAACCACGATCGGTGCGTTCGGTGTTGTTACGCTGATGTCTAGTCCGTATAACAATACGGATGAAGCGGGTAGTCTGGCTGAATACCGTGGTCTGTTCTGGCGCCGTCCAGTATTGACTGCTGTATTGACGGTGATGATGCTGTCTCTTGCAGGTATTCCTTTAACTGCCGGCTTTATCGGTAAGTTCCTGGTAATTAAAACTGCGGTTGCAGGCGAAGCCTGGTTCCTGACTGCGATGGTTATCTTGGGTTCTGGTATCGGTTTGTATTACTACCTGCGCGTAATGGTTGTACTTTACATGACACCACCTGAAACACCACGTCTAGATGCGGTGAATCATTGGGGTCAAAAAGTCGGTGGTATCATGGTACTTCTTGCTGCGCTTGCGGTACTTGTGATCGGTGTCTACCCAGATCCGGTGATTGCAGTGTCTAAATATGCATTCTTTGCCATGTCACCTGAATTGCAACAGTTCATTTTCACTTTGGTTCAAAGTGGTTTTAACTAATATCTGTAAAGATTGACGTTATTACAAAAAAGCCTCCATGATTGGGGGCTTTTTTATTTATACAAATCAATAAAAGCCTTTATAATAGCGGAAATTTATCTTTAACCTTTTAGGTGTTCTCCCGTGGCAATCCATGAAATCCGTCATCCACTCATTCGACATAAGCTTGGTTTACTCCGTCGTGCAGATATCAGTACCAAGAATTTCCGTGAGTTAGCTCAAGAAGTGACCATGCTTCTAACTTATGAAGCAACTAAAGACCTGCCAATGGTTGAACATGACATTGATGGCTGGAATGGTGCTGTTACAGTTGACCGTATCGCGGGTAAAAAAATCACGGTTGTGCCAATTTTACGTGCCGGTATTGGAATGCTTGACGGTTTCCTGAACCTGATTCCAAGTGCAAAAGTATCGGTACTTGGTTTAGAGCGTGATGAAGAAACTCTGGAAGCACGTACCTATTATAAAAAACTGGTTCCAGATGTACAAAACCGTATCGCGATGATCATTGATCCAATGTTGGCGACAGGTTCTTCTTTAGTAGCTGCAATTGATGTACTGAAAGTCAGCGGCTGTAAAGACATTCGTGTGATGGTTCTGGTTGCTGCACCAGAAGGCATTAAGCGCGTAGAAGCTACGCATCCGGATGTCGTGATTTTTACGGCTTCTATCGATAATGGCTTAAATGAAAATGGTTATATCGTTCCAGGTCTTGGCGATGCTGGCGATAAAATCTTTGGTTCAGTTCAAAAAGACTAATTTTTGAATATGATGAAAAAAGGGGCTACTACAGCCTCTTTTTTATATAATGTAGACAGGGCATTTTCAGGATAGGACAATAGCATGAAAGATGAATTGTATCAGGGCAAAATCAAACAGTATGACCCTGCCAAAGGTTTCGGTTTTATTGGCTGCGCTGAGGGAGATGTATTCTTCCATATTTCAGACTTCCCTGCGGCAGAAGGCGAGCCAAAACGTAATGAACGCGTAAAATTTAATGTTGTTGAAAATGGCGATAAGTACAAAGCGATTAAGATTGAACGTGTCGAAGACAACTCAAAGAAAGCTAAAAAAACCAAAGTGGCGACACACAATAAATCAATTACATCGGCATTGTTAAATAACTTCCGTGGTTAATGGATAATCTTCATACTTAAATCGTGTTTAGTCACATTTAAAAAGAGGCTTTCGAGCCTCTTTTTTATAGTGCCACCGTTTAGATATTCAAAGAGACAGCCAGCACATAAAAAATCCACCAAACAGCAACAATGCTGAACATTTCCGTTGGCTTAGAATACAAATTAAATGAATTCTATAGAGAAAAGTGTCATGTTTACGGATGGAAAAATTAAAACTTACGATTCCGAACGTGGTATGGGTACTTTGGAGTTGATAGGAGAAGCTCAAGATTTAAGTTTCGAGTTACAGGATTTACCTTCGCCTGAAATTGAACCACAAATTGGAGAGCGGCTTAAATTTAGAATCATTCCCCAACAAGGCAGCATGACATTAGACAACATGGTACGTCTAGATATTAAAGTGCAGGATGAATTTGTGCCAGAAGTCGTCGCCTTGCAATCCTTGGCACCCACAGTCGCTGTTCCTGTACGTAATTCACTTTTCTTTAGTCCGCCCTTTGGTTGGCAATGGCATCAGCTGTTGGGTTTATGATTTTTGGTGAAGTATAAATAAAAAAGAAATTTTAATTTTTTACTTTTAACTAGGGATCTATTCTTCCGCTATAAGATGCACATCTAGTTTTTGTGTTTCTGCTTTAGAGAATTTTACAAAAGATTTTCATTCTCTTTTTGATTACAATCATAAAAAATATTAAAGATAAGAGCGAATTATGTTTCAAGAGGGGAAAATCAAAACCTATAACGAAGATCGTGGTTTTGGTTTTATTCAGATCGAAGGACAATCTAAAGATTTATTTTTTCACGTCAAAGACTTTCCCAATAAAAATATTCCGCCAAGAATTGGGGAAAAATTAAAGTTTTTAATTGTAGAAGAGAATGGAAAGTTTAAGGCGGACCATATTGTTCGCTTGGATGTTAAAGCAACGATGCCTGTTTCGCAGAATAATGATCTACATAGAGATATTGAAACCAGAGCTTCTCCACGTTATGAAAAGAAAAAATCATCAACTACATCAAAAATAATCACAATATCAGGACTGGTGATTATTGTGATTCTTGCTGCTCTTGTTTATAACAAATACCAAAGCTACCAAGTTCAAAAACAGCAAAAGCTTGAAGGACTGATGGTAGAGCAGCAACGAATTGTCGCTGAGCAGCGAGCAGCGCAAGGTGATCTACCTATGCAAGGATTATCTGAGCAGGGCAGGAAGAACCTGGAAAATCGTGGTGCTGAGTTAAGAATCCAAAGTAACCCCGTTAATATAAAAACTTCAGCAACGGCTTCGCCATCTGTATCTCAATTTAAATGCGATGGTCGGGAACACTGTAGTCAGATGGGTTCTTATGAGGAAGCATTATTTTTTATTCGTAACTGTCCAAATACCAAAATGGATGGTGACGGAGATGGGATACCATGTGAAAGTCAGTTTTGATGAATCATAAAAAAAGCACCTTAAGGTGCTTTTCATATTTTAGCTTTCACAAAAATTCATAAAGGCTCTCAGACCTGGACCCTGATATTTCTGGCGATGTACCAGCATGAACAGCGGACGAGTCAGCGACCAGAATGGTGTATCCAGAATTACCAGTTGACCTTTTTCACGTAAAGGCTCAATCGCAAGTTTGGAAATGCAGGACATACCAATTCCGCCCGCTACAATTTTTAAAATCGCTTCATTATGACCGAGTGTTAGACGGATATTGGCATCTGGTACATCTTTCAAGATGGCATTGTCAAACACCTCACGGGTACCTGAACCTTCTTCACGCAAAATCCATTCTACAGATTTGAAATCTTCAGCGGTTAGTTCACGGTTCAATTGCGCAAGAGGGTGGTCTGGCGCACAGCACACAGCCAGCTCATCATCACGCCAATGGATACATTGGAGCTGTGGCAAATGACATGAACCTTCAATTAAGGCAAGATCCAGCTGGAACTGATTCACCGCTTCAATCATTTGACGGGTATTACCGACTTGAAGCTGTAAATGTGCTTGCGGCTTGATTTTCAAGAAATCGGCCATTAGGTCAGGAATCAGGTAATCTGAAATCGTCAGGGTTGCACCTAAACGTAAATCGATACTTTGAAGCTCACCTTTAGCGACTTGTTCAAAAGATTCACAACGACCTAAAATTTCCAGGGCTTGAGGGAGAAGAAAGCGCCCCAGGTCATTCAGCTGTAAACGTTTGCCTAGACGGTCAAATAGTGGAGCACCCAGACCATCTTCCAGATCTGCTAAAGCCATACTAGCCGCACTTTGTGTAAGCTTGACGGCATCGCTAGCCTTCGTTACGGTACCCTCTTGTGCCACTGCTACAAAAACAGCCAATTGGCGTAAAGTCATGCGCATGAGTAGAGCCTTAACATTTAAAAAAATATTAATAAATTATGTTGCCATGCTACCATGAGCATAGTCTTTCATGCCACGTTGAAATCATGTCAATTGAAAAATTTACCCGAGAAAAAGTTTTATCTGTACACCGTTGGACCAATACATTATTTAGTTTTACGATGACACGCCCGGCACATTTCAAATTTACGGCAGGGCAGTTTGCGCGTATTGGTTTGCAAGTGGGGGATGAACTGGTGGTTCGTGCCTATTCGGTAGTGTCATCTCCTTTTGATGAAACTCTGGAGTTTTTCTCGATTGTCGTTCCAGAAGGTAAATTTACTTCCAATTTACAGCACCTCAAAGTCGGGGATGTGCTGCATCTGGAAAAAATTCCTTATGGTTATCTGACTCTGGCACGTTATCAATTGCCTTTGCCTAAAGACTTGTGGTTACTGGGTACCGGCACGGGGCTGGCACCGTTTATTTGTATGTTGCAAGACTTTGAAACCTGGAGCAAATACGAAAAAATCAATCTGGTTTATAGTGTGCGCACCCGGGCAGAACTCGCTTATGTAGACCGGATTCAGGAAATCGCCGAGACCTTTGGTGAAGGACATACCGGTTTTAAGTTTATCCCGATTATTACCCGTGAGCCTGATGCACCTTTGCACGACCGTTTACCGATTTTGATTGCCAATGGTGAGCTGGAAAAGGCAGCAGGTATCGCGTTTAATCCGGAAACGACGCATGTCATGCTTTGTGGTAACCCGGATATGGTCGATGATACCAAAGAAGCCTTAAAAGCTCGTGGCCTGACCATGAACCGTCGTGGTGAAGGAAATATTGCGGTCGAGAATTACTGGTAAGGTTGAAGGATTTACGAGCAAAACCCCCTGCTTGAAGGCAATGCGGTTCCTTTAACAGGAGCGGCATTGTGATCTAAGGGATAACGGTTTTTTAACATTTTGACTCTCCGAAGCCTTGTAGGCCTCTCTAAAACAAACTACCTATCCCTGTCTAAGTTCCGACAGCCCAGCCGGATAATGCTCTTGTCCCCAGTGCTGATCGGTCTGGTGAAATAGCCACTCCACAGAATCTGCACCAAGATGTTTACGTGTATTGGTTAGACTAATGCGCGTCAGCAAGTCATAAGAGGCTAACCACTGAGTGCAAATATTGAGTCTTCTTGCTGCTTCATGGATGAGGACATCACGGAAAATCGCCATTCCAAGAACCAGCCAAAGTACCTGATCCGCAGGCAAGCACCGCCTGCGAATAGTCGCGGGACTGCTCAATCTGAGTGTGGACTTGACCCACTCAACGGGGATATTGTGAATAAAAGTACTCAGATTCGAGAGCTTAAACAGATTGTTAAGATCTAAAATATCCTGCTGAAATACCATAAAAAAATCCGATGCCAAACCTGACATCGGATTCTCTAATGAATTCCAAAATGATTCAAATGCTTAAGTAAACAGCATTGCCCATTGCGGAGGTTTTTTCGATTCAAGCTTAATGCACAAACATATCCATTGATTCACGGATTTCCTGAATGGCGGTTTCGACATCGGGACTGAGCCAGGTCGGTTCAAAAAATCCGGCATAGTGCTCAATACGGTCTGCAGGCACCACCAGGCGCACTGGACAGTCTTCTTCCAGTAAACGCCATGGAATAATCGGCACTTCATTATCCAGCCATGCTGTCACATCTCGAATATCGATAATCATCGCATTCACACAGTCCGGAAAAGGCATCACGGAAAATTCTTCGGTACGACGACGGAAATATTCCAGATCCTGCCAGCGAAGCAGGAAGCTTGGCTTGCTAAATTCAATAATTCCAATCAGATGCTGATCACGGCTGTAGTGCAGCGTACATTGATGTGTGACGTCAGTATCAAGATCAAGCGATACACTTTGTTGACGATACGCCATATAACTCGGGTGTATAAATGAGAAGGTGGATAATTATAACGCATTTCATCGCTGAAAGGCAGCGTCTCAACTGTCTTCACTAAAGCCTGCGGAACTGGTATGGCTTATGCATATCTTCAGGGAACAACGATAAAAACAACGAGGTTGCTATGTCAGAGTCAAAAAGTGTGATTGATGCCAGTGTGACTGAAACAGCAGTACAAGAAGATTATTTTGCCTTGCGCCAGTTCAAGAAAGGTGCTGTAGGCTGGCTGCTTTTGGTCCCTTTGGCGGCTATCTGACCGGAAGTGCCATCCTGATTGAATATGCTATCGCACCGGCAGCAATTGCCTGTTTCATTGGTGCCTATTGCGAAGCCCTGTTTGGTATTGGCGGCTGGATCATTTATCTGGTGAGCTATCTGGTGTTTATGGGCTTGCATCTGAAAGGTGCCGGTGAGGCACTCAAAATCATGTTTGTGATTACCGCAATTGCTGCGGTAGCCTTGATGGTGTTCATCTTTGGCATGTTGCCCCATTTTAATAGTGCAAACCTGTTTGATATTGCGGTCAGTACGGAAGCGGCGGGTGCAAGCAGTTTCCTACCATTGGGCTATCTGGGCATCTGGGCAGCAGTGCCTTATGCGATCTGGTTTTTTCTGGCAGTTGAAGGGGTGCTGCTGGCAGCAGAGGAGGCCAAAGAGCCAGCTAAATCCTTGCCGCGTGGCCTGATTGGTTCCATGCTGATTCTGGCATTCTTTGCGCTAAGTATTTTGTTACTCGGTCCTGGCGCAGCAGGTGCAGATACGCTGAAAGATTCCGGTGCGCCACTGGTTGATGCTTTAGTAGCGGTTTATGGGGCCAATACTTGGATGGCAAGTTTCGTGAATTTTGTTGGGCTGGCGGGTCTGATTGCCAGTTTCTTCTCGATTATCTATGCCTATTCCCGTCAAATTTTTGCGCTCTCACGTGCCGGTTATTTACCGAAAAAATTGTCCTTAACCAACAGCAATCATGCACCTTATTTGGCCATTATTATTCCGGGCATTATTGGATTCCTGCTATCCCTTTCAGGTGAAGGTGATTTGCTGATTCTGATGGCGGTCTTTGGTGCTACGATTTCCTATGTCTTGATGATGATGTCCTACATCAAGCTTAAACTGTCTCGACCAAATCTGGCACGTCCGTATAAAGCACCGGGCGGTATTGTGACTGCGTCCATTGCGCTGGTACTTGCTGCGATTGCAGTGGTTGCAGGCTTTCTGGTCGATCCAAAAGTCTGGTTAATGGCAGCCGCTATTTACGTGGCACTGATTCTCTATTTCCTACTGTATAGCCGTCATCATCTGGTGGCCGGTACACCGGAAGAAGAATTTGTCCGTATCGAGGCAGCAGAAAAGGAATTGAAATAAACCATCTTGCAGGGAGAATACGCTTATGCTGTATCAGATCAATGTGGCCAGTCAGCATTATGTCTTTGAGGATTTAAAAACCTTATTGGCCAAGGCTACGCCTGAACGTTCTGGTGATCAGCTGGCAGGGATTGCGGCCGTGGATGCAACCGAGCGTGTCGCTGCACAAATGTGTCTGGCAGAAGTACCGTTACAGCAGTTTTTGCATGAAGCTGTGATTCCTTATGAGGCGGATGAAATCACCCGCCTGATTATGGATGAACATGATGCCGATGCTTTTTATCCGATCTCGCATTTTACTGTGGGGGATTTTCGTAACTGGCTGCTGAGTGCAGATGCCACCACAGAAAAACTTGCTGCTTTAAAAATGGGCTTGATTCCGGAAATGGTCGCAGCAGTGAGCAAAATTATGCGCAATCAGGATCTGATTCTGGTGGCAAAAAAATGTCGTGTAATCACACGTTTTAGAAATACCATTGGTCTGGAAGGTCATCTGTCGACACGTTTGCAGCCGAACCATCCGACTGATGATTTGATGGGAATTTCTGCATCTATTCTGGATGGGCTGATGTACGGCAATGGTGATGCAGTCATCGGAATCAACCCAGCTACAGATAATCTGCAGAATTTGACTGAGCTGCTCAAACTACTCGATCACGTTATTCAGGAATATGATATTCCGACTCAATCTTGTGTTTTGACCCATATCACTTCCGGCATTCAGCTCGCCAATAAAAATGTTCCGATTGATTTAATGTTTCAGTCTATTGCGGGAACCGAAAAAGCCAATACCGGTTTCGGCATCAATCTGGCGCTGTTACAGGAAGGTTATGAAGCCGCTCTAAGCCTGCAACGCGGCACCGTGGGCCAAAATGTCATGTATTTTGAAACCGGACAGGGCAGTGCCTTGTCTAGCAATGGGCATCATGGCGTGGACCAGCAGACTTTGGAAGCGCGTGCCTACGCCGTGGCGCGTAAGTTTAATCCCTTGCTGGTCAATACTGTAGTCGGCTTTATCGGGCCAGAATATCTGTATAACGGCAAGCAGATTATCCGGGCCGGGCTGGAAGATCATTTCTGTGGCAAGCTGCTCGGTGTGCCAATGGGCTGTGATATTTGCTACACCAATCATGCCTATGCCGATCAGGATGATATGGATATACTGCTGACCTTGCTTGCCAATGCCGGATTGAATTTTATCATGGGGATTCCCGGTTCAGATGATGTGATGCTGAACTATCAGACGACATCCTTTCATGATGCTCTTTATATTCGACAGTTATTAGGACTGAAACCAGCTCCTGAATTTGACCACTGGCTGGAGCAGCAGGGAATTTTGGCGCAACAGTCTAATCAGTTGCACTGGCCGACCGAATTGCCGAAGCAATTTTCACGTCTGATCTTGTCTTGAAGAAGTGCTATGAAACTAATTGCTGATGTGAAATTTGAGTCTCAATTGCAGGATAATCCCTGGCAGAAGTTAAAAGCCTTTACTGATGCACGGATTGCCTTAGGTCGAACTGGGGGCAGCTTGCCGACTCGACCAAGTCAGGAATTTCAGTTGGCACATGCGCAAGCCAAAGATGCGGTACTGAAGCCACTTGATGTTGAATCTTTAAAAGCTGGTTTGAGTAAAACAGGACTACCCATTCTGGATATTGAAAGTCAGGCTGTGGAAAAGGACCTTTATCTTAAACGTCCCGATCTTGGGCGTGTGCTTTCAGAACAATCCAAAATGATGTTGCGGCAATACCGGGCCGAACATCAGCAACATTGGGATGTGGTCATCATTGTAGGAGATGGGCTGTCGGCACGTGCCATTGAGGAAAACAGCTTGCATTTTATTCCAGCGTTGCTGGAGGCATACAAAGAACAAGGTTGGCAGATTGCCCCCTTAATGATTGCCCGTGGCAGTCGTGTGGCACTAGGCGATGAAGTGGCAGAAATTTTACAGGCGAAAATGCTGGTCATGCTGATTGGCGAACGGCCGGGTTTGAGCTCACCGGACAGTATGGGAATTTACTACACTTATAATGCTTTTAAAGGTTGTCATGATGCCTTGCGCAACTGTATTTCTAATGTCCGTTCTGCGGGCCTGACCTATCCACTTGCTATCCAGCGACTGGTCGCACTGATGTGTAAATCCTGTGAATTACAGCTTTCAGGGGTGCAGTTGAAAGATGAACACCAAACCCCTGTCGACGTACAACATAGCCCGGCCAAACGACTATTTTAAAGCAGCATCTAGCTGAGAATTCTGATGGATTAGTGACTTACATCCCGTCACCATCTCACCATGTTTTGTCACAGAAGCCCTATTCACAGCTTGTTATTCTAAAAATCTACTTATGAATAACAAAGAGTGAGGATGGTTATGGTCGATGATTTCAATAAAAAACCACCTTTAAATCATCAGGCAGATGTAACGCAAAAAAAGCGTATTCCTGTTTATATCTTGATTTTGGTCGGTATTTTTTTACTCGCACTACTGTTCTATATGTTTGCTGACATGAATCCAGATGCGAATGATGCTCCTGCAGGACATCCAAATCCGAATGTACAGCCTGCTACCCCAAATAATTCAACTCCAGTCGGTGAGCCTACACAAGGCACCGCCACCATGAATGATGGAACGGAAGCTACAGCAACCGTAGGTGATAGCACAGAAGCAACTGCGACTGATGGACAGGCGACTCAATAGCTGAAAATACCTGAAAAGCTCTAGTGAACCACTGGGGCTTTTTTGCAATGGATGGTGATGTTTTAAGGTAGTGCCATCTACCTGGCTTGAGTCTGAAAACATCAAATCTAATATGAATTCGGAAGAAGAAGGGGCTGATTGTTTCAGGGAGATGCCCCCGATTTCAGATAAATAGCTTAATAACAAAGAGGGTAGAACAACATGAATGATTATATGAGAAGCCCGCGTGGAGGCTTCGATGCCATGTACTACTGGGATCAGTTCCATCCCATTCTTAGTGCAATTGCCATATTAGTAATTGGCTGGATCATTGCGTTACTGGTCTCGGCAGGCGTTAAAAAGCTCTTGCAAAAACTGGGCACCAATACACATTTAAATACGGCGACAGGTCATCACTCCAATGTGGAGAGCATTATTGCCCGCGTCGTGTTCTGGATTATTCTGATTATTGCCGTGATTGGTGCGCTGAACGTGCTTAATCTTACCAGTGTCAGCGGTCCATTCAGTAATATGATCCAGCAGTTCCTGTTATTTATCCCGCAGTTACTAGGTGCAATTGCAGTCGGATTCATAGGTTGGATTGTGGCCAATCTGGTAAAGATAGGGCTACAAAAACTGCTGGACCGAACGCAACTGGATGAAAAACTCAGTGCTGAAGTTGGTGTCAGTCCGATTAGTAAAAACATCAGTGAAATTGCTTACTGGTTAATTTTATTGCTGTTCTTGCCAATCGTGCTGTCTATTTTGGGTCTCAACGGTCTGTTGTTACCAGTTCAAAATATGCTGACCGATGTCGTAAGTTATTTACCAAATATCTTCATTGCTGCAGTCATCATTTTTGTTGGTTATATCCTGGCGAAAATTGTGCGCGGTATTGTTGAAGGACTATTAAACAGTCTGAACGTACAGCAACATGCTGAAAAAGTAGGGATCTTCAAAAACTCAAATGTTTCTCAGGTGATTGGGTCATTTATCTTCGCCGTGGTGATCATTACGGCACTGATCATTGCATTTGAAGCATTGGGTATCGAGGCCATTTCTCAGCCTGCTACAGCCATGCTATATGAAATCATGAATGCCATTCCGAATATTATCGCTGCTGCGTTGATTCTGATTCTGGCGTATGTGGTCTCTAAACTGGTAGCACGTCTGGTAGTTGAAGTAGTTGCCGGTACAGGTGTTGATGAAATTCCTGCCAAACTGGATATCCAGCGTTTTTTAGGCACGACTAAACTGTCTAGTGTAGTCGGTTTCCTGATCGTTTTATTCACCATGCTATTTGCGGTATCTGAAGCAGCGAACCGTCTGGGCTTTGAACAGATCAGTGGTCTTATTGCAATGTTCATCTACTTCGGTGCCAATATCCTGCTCGGTGCGGTGATTCTGGTAATCGGTTTCTGGCTGGCAAATATTGTTGCGAATATCGTACAACGTGGTGAATATAACAGCTCACGCTGGTTAGCCAATCTGGTTCGTGTTCTGATCATGGGACTCGTTGTGGCAATGGGTCTGCGTGCCATGGGTATTGCCGATTCAATTGTTAACTTGGCATTTGGTCTAACTTTGGGTGCTGTAGCAGTGGCATTTGCCTTGGCATTTGGTTTGGGTGGTCGTCAACCTGCGGAGCGTGTACTCACAGATTTGATTGATAAAGCCAAACGAGAAGCTAAAGAACCCAATCCAGTCAAAGAAAAAGCTGAGAACAGCATATTTTCTGGATTAGGTAGCAAGACCACAGGTACAAGTGCAGCCGACATGTCAGGTACTACAGGTGCGGCGATGGGTATGAGTTCTACAGATAGCTCAATGAGCCAGTCCTCTGGTGGTTCGCAAACTGCTACGGGTACTAGCGATTCCTCAATCACAACTCCAGGAGCAGGCATCGTGCCAAATCAGGATTCAGACAAGAGTACGCCTATGAGTACGGATTTATCCCATACTACCCCGGCAATCCTTACCACTGCACCACAGGATGATGAGTCATTAGGTATTGATCCTGTCAAGCCGGATGCGGATCAGGCCGTACCAGATTCAGTAAAAGTCGATCCGACTCATCCACCAGCCAATAACCCATTTGGTTCAACCGGAGAAAAAGAGCCAGATGTCGATATTGACCGTTCAACTCAGAAAAAAGATGACCTGAAATAACCTGTTATCTTTAAGCAAAATCGACCACGCTCATGTGGTCGATTTTGTTCAGTCATAAGGAAAAATGAATGAATACCAAGAAACCTAACAAAGTTCTGGCTCCTTTAGTCATTGCAGGAATTACGATTGGCTTTTTTACCGCTGCCTATCGATTTGTTTTTGTGAAGAGCAAACAGGAAGAGCAGTCTGAGCGAGAGCTGGAGAAGAAAATACCAGAGACAGATGAATTTAACTGAGAAGTCAATCCTGCTCAATCACTAGAAATAGAATTTTATTTTTAAAAAATGTAGAATATTCAAATGAATACTAAAATGATTTTGGTATTTTTCTTGCATTAAAAATATAAAGAAAAGGAGATCAACAATATGTGGAAAGCACTCCAACATAAATTCATGGCATCTTCAGCAGATGACGTACCACTATTTCTGCGAGAAGCTCAAAAAATGCAGCTGACGATTGACCGTTTAACAAATACGGCCAATCTCAACCTGTTTAAAACAGACTATCTGGAATGAGTTAAGTAGCAAACCAGATTATCTATTGATTAAATATATTCCGATGCGGCATGTGCCGATGACCATGCCCATTGGAAATTATAACCGCCCAAATGACCAGTAACATCCAGCACTTCACCAATAAAATACAAGCCTTTCTGCTTTTTACTTTCCATGGTTTTTGAGGATATTTCTGTAGTGTCTACACCACCCAAAGTCACCTCCGCTGTACGGTAGCCTTCAGTTCCTGAAGGTTTCACTTCAAAGCCATGCAGACGTGCCGCAATCTGTTCCAGCTTGTCATCGCTGATATTACCAATGGCAGTTTCAGCGCTTTCAGTCCAGATCAGATTTTGTAATTCAGCCAGCACACTTTTCGGTAAATATTCATTGAGTAGTGTACGTAACAAGACTTTGGGCTGGCTTTGTTTTTTGGATTTGAAGAAATCCAACAGATCAACACTTGGAAGAAAATCTACCTTAAAGCTCTGCCCGACATTCCAGTAATTGGAAAGTTGCAGGGAACTTGGCCCACTCAAACCACGATGGGTAAATAGTAGTGCTTCGGTAAAGCTGTTGAGTTCATTGGAGAGTGTTGCTTCTACGGCATTGCCGCTTAAGCGCGTAGTGACTTCTTTAAATCCGTCAGAGAAGGTAAATGGAACCAGTCCGGCACGGGTTGGATAGACGTGATGTCCAAACTGTTTTGCAATCTCATAGCCAATGCCTGAACCGCCAAGCGTAGGAATCGATAAACCACCAGATGCCACGACTACAGATTCAACTTCAAAATATCCTAGTGAGGTCGCCACTTGAAAGCCTTGATCATCGACTAGATTGACTGCTTTCACTTCGCAGCTGGTTTTAATATCGACCAGACCGGTTTTGTCACATTCCGCTAGCAGCATCGACAAGATATCTTTTGCACCATTTAAGGTAAACAGCTGTCCATGTTTGCGCTCTTCATAAGCAATGCCGTATTCACATACCAAGCCGATAAAGTCCCAGTTGGTATAACGCGTTAAAGCTGAAATCACAAAATGTGGATTGTGTGAAATGTAATTGCTCGGTTCGACTTCCAGATTGGTGAAATTACATTTACCACCGCCAGACATCAGGATTTTTTTGCCAACCTTATTGGCTTTTTCCACCACCACGACTTTACGCCCACGTTGCGCAGCCATATACGCCGTCATTAAACCTGAGGCACCGGCGCCTATGACTAGAACATCGTATTGCTTGGAAGACATCACACACTCAAGGGAGAAGAAAAGTGAAGCATTATAGACAATTTTATTTCAGCTTTCTCTATTCCAGAAAAATCAGTTCCGTGATTGCAAATTTACAGCGTATTTTAAACATAAAATATTTGAAAGCTATCTAAAACTCATGCATAGTTTTTGTACAAACTAAAAACATAATAACAAGGAAAAGCGAATGGCAAGCGCGGAGGATTTAAAACAATATAATCTGATTACATATATTCTTTATATTTTAGGATTTTTTCTTGGTCTGACCCCATTTATTGCGATTGTGATGAATTATATCAAGCGTGATGAAATGCGCGGTACCTGGCTGGAAAGTCATGTCGACTGGCAAATTAAAACCTTCTGGATCAGTTTGCTGGGCTATATCGTCGGTGGCTTATTGACTGTGATCTTGATTGGTTTCCTAATTGTATTTCTGGTCTTTATCTGGCATATCTACCGCTTGGTCAAAGGGTTAATTGCCTTAAATAATAATCAACCGATTCAAGCTTAGGTTGCTGTAAAACCAAAGGGAATATTACGGCCTTGCAGACCACCAGTATGAATCACCAACAGTTTTGCCCCAGCCGGAAAATAATTTTTCTCGATCAGATCAAAAATCCCCATCAGCATTTTAGCCGTGTAGATCTGCTCCAGTGGAATTGAAAATTCGGCTTCAAAATCCCGGATAAACTGTACCAAGGCTGCACTAGTTTTGGCATAGCCACCACAGCAATAATCATCGAGAATGTTCCAGTTGGTTTTATTCATTAGTTGGGCGACTTCATCTTTTAAAAATGAACCTTTCAGTGCGGAAAATCCTAAGATCTGTTGATGCGCGTAACTGGCTTCGATCAATCCGCTGATGGTGCCACCGGTGCCTACTGCACAACAAATCACATCAAATTGCGCATCGCTATCTTTTAATATTTCCTGACACCCTTGAATCGCCAAAGCATTGGTTCCACCTTCAGGAATCACATAATGTTCAGGAAATTGTCGAGCGAGTTCGGCCAAATACTCAGGCTGTTGCTTGCGCCGATATTCATCACGACTGACGAAATGCAACTGCATCCCGAATTCTTGGGCGGTGGCTAATGTTGGATTCAATGGTCGATCAGCCAGTTCTTCACCCCGAATCACTCCAACACTCTGAAAACCAAACTGCTGTGCGGCAAATGCAGTAGCAGCAATATGATTGGAATAAGCACCTCCAAAACTCAGAATATGCTGATAACCCTGTCTTTTGGCTTCAAGAAAATTATATTTCAGTTTAAAAAACTTGTTGCCCGAGATTTGTGGATGCACCAGATCCAGACGACGTATTATTAAAGTAATATCGTGAAAATTAATCTGTTGATCTGGAATATTTTGGGCAATGGTTTCAAACATAAAAGTTCGCAAAGTTCATGATAGAGGCATTATAGCGGAAGTGCTAAAAATCAAAGTTTTTCAATAAGCCATTATTCGCTGAAAGCTATGGAATTGGTTGTAGATTGTCACAAATATTCCGCTGATTATTTAAACAACAATGCTAATCTAAACAGAGGAAACCCTGAGGAGGGTAGAATAATGAAAATATTATCCTGTGCTGTGTGGGTCGGCATGCTGCTCAGTCTGTCGGGCTGTGATGATGCGTTGAATAAACCTAAAACAGAAACCCGTACCATGATTATTGGTGGCGTACCTGTATATGAGCAGGATTATCAACTGCTAGACAAGCATTTGAGTGCTCAGGATCAGTTGAAACCTTAAGTAATTGCTATAGTTGAAATTCATGACAAATCCAGAAATTTTTACAGCAAATTGTCAGGTTTTTGCTTAAAATAGCCCTTCAATTTTTAAGTTAGGTTATCTCGTGGAATCATTCTGGATTTTAGGTTCGATTGCTTTTGCCCTGATGTTAGGCGCAATGAGTCCCGGGCCAACTTCTATTTATGTGGCAAAAAATTCAATTGCCATTTCACGTAAACATGGTTTATTTACTGCATTGGGTACTGGTCTCGGTGCAGCGATTTTTGGTCTGCTGGCGGTTCTCGGTTTGCAGGCATTTTTACTGGCTGTACCCTCAGCGTACCTGGCCTTAAAAATTTGTGGTGGTTTATATTTACTTTGGTTGGCGTTTAAAATCATTAAACATGCCAAAGATCCGATCGAAGCGGATACAACCATTAGCAAACAGATGTCTTTACGCCGTGCTTTTACCACTGGTTTAATCACACAGTTGTCCAATCCCAAAATTGCGATTGTGCTGGCCAGTATTTTTACCGCGTTATTGCCCAAAGAAATTCCAACGTATTTTTATTTTGTTTTGCCTGTCTTATGTTTCTTTATTGATGCAGGCTGGTGTTCACTAGTCGCAGTTGCATTATCTGCGGAAAAGCCACGTCGTGTTTATTTGAAGTTTAAGGCTTTGTTTGACCGCGCAGCAGGCGCAGTTATGACGGTACTTGGCTTAAAATTAATTTTTGGTATGAAGTAATTACTTCATCTAGATGCTCTGCTTATAAATAAAAAAAGCCCCTAGTCGCAGAGGCTTTTTTTATGTCTATTAAAAAGTATTTTCTTCCGAATTAGCAGAAATACGATGAATCGACAAGTCTGCACCATTGAACTCTTCTTCCTCAGTCAGGCGAATACCCATCAAAACCTTAAGCAGGCCATACACCAAAAAACCACCCGCCAAAGCAATGACAATCGCCAGCACTGTACCTATGAGTTGTGAAATTAAAGACACTCCTCCCATTCCTCCAAGCCATTGCTGACCGAAGATACCCACAGCTAATCCGCCAAAAGCACCACAAACGCCATGCAAAGGCCAAACCCCCAATACATCATCCACTTTGAGTTTATTTTGGGTATAGGTAAAGAGTTTCACAAAAATAATGCCGGCGCTGATCCCGATAAAAAAAGCACCCAAGGGATGAACGACGTCTGATCCTGCACAAATCGCCACCAGACCTGCTAAGGGACCATTATGCAGGAAGCCCGGGTCATCTTTCCCCGCAACTTTGGCTGCTATTGTTCCACCGACCATGGCCATCAAAGAATTAATGGCGACCAGTCCAGAGATGGCATCCAGCCGCTGCGCGCTCATGACATTGAAGCCGAACCAGCCAACAATCAGAATCCAGGAACCCAAAGCCAAAAAAGGAATCGATGAAGGAGGATGTGCAGTGATCCGGCCATCTTTTTTGTAACGGCCATGACGTGCACCAAGTAGGATTACTGCAGCCAGTGCGATCCAGCCGCCCATTGCATGAACGACAACTGAACCGGCAAAATCATGAAAACTTGCACCAAACGTCTGGGTCAGCCAATCCTGAAAACCAAGGTTGTCATTCCAGATCATACCTTCAAAAAACGGATAGATCAGCGCAACCAGGAATAGGGTGGCTAAAGCCTGTGAACGCATTTTGGCACGTTCTGCAATACCTCCAGAGATAATCGCTGGAATTGCTGCAGCAAAGGTCAACAGGAAAAAACAGCGCATGAGATTGTAGCCATGATCGGCAGACAAGGTTGCAGCATCATGGAAAAAGTGCTGACCGTAGGCAATATAGTAGCCCACTAAAAAATAGGCGATGGCGGAGATGGCAAAGTCGGTTAGAATTTTACTTAGGGCATTGACCTGGTTTTTATGTCGAACTGTTCCAAGCTCTAAAAAAGCAAATCCAGCATGCATGGCAAGCACTAGAACTGCACCGAGAAGAAGAAATAATAAGTCTATATTTTGCATGGTGCGTTCCAATTTAGTGCGCGGGATCACAAAAGAAAATCAGTATATAGAGGCAAATTGATTGTAGAAGAGGGCTAAGCAAGGGAAATTTTGATGAAGAATTTCTTGAAATTGATAAGACTCGATATAAAGCACGTTGCTATTTTTTTGCACCAAACTAAGACATGGTAAGAGTTCATAAAATTGAAATTTATATTATATTTTTAGGTATTTATCTTTATCGTAAGAAAAACGGTGCTAAAAAGGCATGCTAAAGGTGCACATAAAAATTGAAAGATTTTTAAGAAAAAATTTAAGAATAAACGAAATCATTGCTTTTAAATTTCAAAGCGTCATTCAAGTTTTAAATTTACCAAGTCCTAGGGAATCTGGCTGAAGGATATTTAAAATAAATGAAACCCTAAAAAATTAGGGTTTCATGCTTAGATAAATTATTGAAATATTCAGTTAATCTTTAAAATGTACCGGAATCCATTGATAGCTTTTATTGTCTTTAGAATAAATATGTCCAATCCCCGGAAATGGCAAATGTGGTGCTGCTACCGTCTGACCATTTTTCGCATATTCAGCAAAATATTTTAAGCGGGTTTCGATCGCCTTTTTCGGATCGACATCAAAGTCAACGCCGGTCTGTGGGCGATCAAACTGCAGCGTATGTGAGTGCACAATATCTCCAATAAACACCATCTGCTGACCTTTAGATTTTAAGCTAAAACCAAAATGTCCCGGTGTATGTCCAGCCGAACTGATAACATCGAAAGCATGGATTTTATCGCCAGTTTTAAAGGTTTTGAGCTGATTCTTGGCCTGATAGGGTGCAATGGCTTTCTTGATTTTATCGACTGTGCCCAAAAAACCTGCCTGCTTGGCTTTTGGTAATTTTTCTACCGTTGTGGGATTTATCCAGAAATCCAGTTCAGCTTGAGACACATAAATGTTGGCATTGGGAAAATTGGCAACACTATTATTACTTATACCGCATACATGGTCTGGATGTAAATGCGTGAGCAGGATGGCATTGACCTGTTCAGGTTTATGCCCTGAAGCCTTTAAATTGGAATACACTGAACCTAGGTGTGGACCATTACAGCTTGAAGTCCCGCTATCGACCAGAACCATTTCCTTGGCTGTATTGACCAGAAAGGCATTCACGGAGGTTTGGATGCCTTTAGCTTGATCGACGTAGTATTTTTTCAATATCTGGTCGGCTTGAGCTGCTGGAATATCTTTAAATAAGGCTTTGGACAGATAATTGGTGCCATCTAGCAGGGCAGTAATTTGGTAATCCCCGAAGTTATGTTGATAATAACCGGGAACCTGTTTTTGTTGTTGGGTGCTAGAAACGGATTGTGCATGTGTTTGAGAGATACCCGCCATTGAACCTAAAGCAAGCAATGACACGACGAGAGAAGAAGTGAAGTATTTCATAGCTATTCTTATGTAATTAAAGTCAATTCTATGTATTAGCACGGATGCCAGCAAAAAAGAATATGAATATATTTACCATTTTTTAAAATGGAAGTGCTGATTTGGCATCTGTACTAAAAAATCAGTCTGAATCTGTATATTGATTTTTTGAAAGTAAAGAATTTATTTTTAATGAAAATATTATTATAAATAAAATGCTTAGATACATTTCACTTTTTATGAAAAGCTCGTTAACATGGGGTATTACGAACAAGCTTTGGGTGTCGCGATGAGTTTTTGGAAAAGAAAAAACAATGCCAGCTTTGTATTTTTCATTATTACCTTATATTCACTACTTGGTTTTGGACTGGGCTATGTGATTTGGGAATTTGTGTTGCAAGGCTAAGTGACCCAGCAATAAAAAGCCTCTAGAGATAGAGGCTTTTTTGATGGATTATTTCGAAGAAAATAGATAATTACTTAATGAGAGCATTGTATGAGCGAACCAGAGCACTCAGGAAAACCTCTAGCTTATTTAGATCAAAATATTCTAGACTTATTTAGTGAATATAAAGAAAAGCCATTGCTTAGTAGAGATTCAGATTTTTTTAGATATTTAAAAGAAGAAGTACAAGCTGTTTATTCACCCATTACTTTAGAAGAAATTTACAGATCAGTAATAAAGGGGAAAAGCAGTAAATATTGTGTCGAATTTTTAGATATCTTAAGGGAGTTAAATGCACACTATATCGCCTTAACTACTAATGAGCATGGGACTTTAACAAATACTATTTTTAGATCCTGGGATGATCCACTAGTTCATTTTAATAATTATATTGAAAATAATTTTTTAAACAAAATGATTAATCCATCAACTAAGAATTTATTTGCTTTATATGGTGGTGTAAAGGATTTTAAAACTTTTGAATACAAACAAATTGAAGCTTTTGATAATTTATTACTATTTTTAGAAAAATCTTTAAGTGATCTTAAGAACAGTACATACAAAGATGACTATCTTTTATCAGAAATAGAAAAATTTAAAGTTAAAATCCCGAACCTAATGAATCAGCGAGATAAATATAAATCATATATTCAGAGATCGGTAAGGCATTTAGAAGAGTCTAATAAAGAAAAATCACCTCATAAATCTTTACGAGAATCATTGAATATCAATCATGATAACTTACAAAAAATTAAATTACCAAATGCTTTAAATCAAATATGGAAATTACTTCAAGAAAACAATCCTGAATTGGAAAATAATGAGTTAGATGACTTCTTTCAATTAAAAAATTTAATTGGTTCAGAGCAGGAATACTATATTTTTCAAAAAGTAAATCAAATTTATACTATATTAAATCTGATCGGTTATTATCAAGATGAAGGATTACATAAAGAAAAGCGTTTTATTGCATCATTCAGTGACATGTCACATGCATCTTATGGTTGTTTTTGTGAATATCTAATCACTCGTGATGAAGCCTTTGCGCAAAAAACTAATGTTGCATATGAGTATTTAAATATTGCAACTCAAGTTTTTTGGCTCAAATTAAAATGATTTCAAACTAAAAATAGTGTTAAGCCAATACTTTATTTAAACATCTGGTCTGTTCGATGTAATAAAAAAGTTGACTTAATGATGGTATTAATTTAGTTGGAGGCGACATGGATGTCGCCGTTCACTTGTGATACATGGAAGTATCATCAAGTTAACAAAAGATTTTTGTTACTTTTGATCTTTCAAAAGTAAGGCAATAGTTTCTGACCTCTCCCTAACCCTCTCCTATAAGGAGAGGGAACTACACAAAAATTTATTTAGTAATGAATGCTCCTCCCCCTCTGGGAGAAGGTTGGGATGAGGGAAATAACTAATAAAAAAGCCCCTACATCAGTAGAGGCTTTCTTTGCTTAAAATGGAAATCTTAAGACACTTTATCACCCGGTTTAGCACCAGATTCAGGTGAAATCACCCAAACACCTTCGCCATTACCCGCTGCAAGTACCATACCGTTCGAAATACCAAAACGCATCTTACGTGGCGCAAGGTTCGCCACCATCACCACCAGTTTGCCTTTTAAGTCTTCAGGTTGGTAGAACTCACGAATACCACTGAACACATTACGTGGCTCAGCTTCACCAACGTTTAAAGTGAGTTGAAGCAATTTGTCAGAACCTTCAACCGTAGCCGCTTCTAAAACTTCAGCAACACGCAGGTCAACTTTCATAAAATCATCAATATTAATGATTTCAGCTTCACCGACTTTAGGTTCAGGTTTCTTTTCTACCTTCTTCTCTTTTTTCTTTTCAGCTTTAGCTGGTTCAGCAGCAGGAGCAGCTAAAGAATCTTTAGATGCATCCACCATGGCAGCAACAGCTTTTGGATCTACACGTTGCATCAACGGTTGGAACAATGCAATTTCATGACCCACTAGAATGGTTTTGCGAGAAGCAAAATCGAAGCTTTCAAGTTGCAAGAAATCTTGAACCTGTTGAGCTAGTGTCGGCAATACAGGCGCTAAATATACTGCCAATTGACGGAACAGGTTGATCCCCACAGAACACACATCATGAACCTGTTGTTCCTGACCTTCCTGTTTCGCAAGCGCCCAAGGCTTTTTCTCGTCGATGTACTGGTTGGCTTTGTCTGCCAGCGCCATGATTTCACGAATTGCAGCCGAGAATTCACGTGCTTCATAAGCCTGAGCAATTGAACTCCCGGCATCAATAAAGCTTTGTACCAATTCAGGTTCAGCACATGTCGCACTTAATTTATTATCAAATTTGGTGTTGATGAATTTTGCACAACGGCTGGCAATATTCACCACTTTACCGACTAGGTCTGAATTCACTTTTTGTACAAAGTCATCCAGATTCAAGTCAGAATCTTCAACTTTGTCAGAAAGTTTCGACGCGAAGTAATAGCGTAGATATTCAGGATTTAAATGCTCTAAATAGGTTTCCGCTTTAATGAATGTACCGCGAGATTTTGACATCTTTTGGCCATTTACCGTCAAGAAACCATTCACGAATAAGCCAGATGGCGTGCGGTAGTTAGCGCCTTCAAGCATTGCCGGCCAGAACAGGGCATGGAAATATACGATGTCTTTACCAATGAAGTGATACACCTCATTTTCAGAGTCTTTTTTCCAGTAGTCATCAAAATTCAATTCAGGACGTTTGGCTTTGATGTAGTTTTCAAAGCTCGACATATAACCAATCGGTGCATCCACCCAAACATAGAAGTATTTGTTTGGTGCATCTGGAATTTCAAAACCAAAATACGGCGCATCACGTGAGATGTCCCAATCATTCAAGCCATTTTCAAACCATTCGTCCAGTTTGTTGGCAATGGATACCGGCAGGCGACCTTCATCACGAGTCCATTTTTGCAGGTATTCACCAAAATTTGGCAATTTAAAGAAGTAATGATCAGATGATTTTTCGACTGGAGTTGCGCCACTTAAAGTGGAATGCGGATTCAACAACTCTGTCGCATTATAAGTTGCACCGCAGACTTCACATGAGTCGCCGTACTGATCTTCTGCCTTACATTTCGGACAGGTGCCTTTAATGAAACGGTCTGACAGGAACATGCCTTTTTCAGGATCAAAAAGCTGGGTCACGGGACGAACTGCAATATTGCCCGCATCACGGTTTTTCACATAGATTTCTGACGCACGGGCACGGTTGGTATCGCTATGTGTAGAATCATAATGATCGAAATGCACACCGAAACCGTCAAAGTCACGAATGTGTTCTTTTTGCACATTGGCAATTTGCGCTTCAGGTGAAATGCCATTCGCTTCGGCACGTAGCATGATCGCGGTTCCGTGAGCATCATCCGCACAGACATAAGTCACATCATGACCCATCGCACGCATGGCACGTACCCAAATATCTGCTTGGATATAGCCAAGTAAGTGACCCATATGAATCGGGCCATTGGCGTAAGGAAGGGCATTGGTGACTAAAATTTTACGCACGGATTCACTCTCTCATTCGTATTCATTATGCAATGGGCCATAATTTTACATGATGCCGAGGGGATTACAAAGAAATGCTTTGCTGAAACCCTGCGAATAGATGGACTTGGACAGCCCGAATACAAAAGCCCGCATCCTCTTTAGCATAGAGCTTTTCAATACGGATTTAACTCAGCTCATGCTACATCCTGCAAACAATAGCAACAACATGTACAGGCTTTGTTGCAGTTTGCTTACTTCGCCCGATTCGCGTGATGCTTTGTGCTAAAAAATGGCTGATTGTTTATATGATATGCCTAAGGAGGGTACCTCATGACTCAGCAGAACCAAAACAATACGTCGAAGCAAAATCAAGATAAAGAACAACATGCACGCGAATTGAATGATCAGCTTGCAAAAGAGCAAAAGCAAAATGAGATAGATAAACAGCATAATCAGGAACATAAGAATGGGCAAAGTGCCCAGACCCATGCTGATCAGAAATCTGATACTCAGCACAACGGTAAAGATACAAATGCTGAGCAATCAGCACAAAAAGACAATTCTCAAGAGAACCAGTCCGATAAAAAAACTGAAAGCTTTAAGATGGATGACTTAAAAGCCAAGGCGATTGCGATCGGTGAAGAGCTATTGCAAAAAGGTGAAAAGCTTCTGAATGAGCTGAAACATGGCAAATCTGACAACCAGCAAAATGCTGAGCAAGGTTCGGATGATGCGAAAAAAGCCAAAGCGGATCATACCTCTCAAGATAAATCATCTAACAAGTCAGATAAACAAAATGCTAAAGATGGTCAGACCGATCAGCAGGCAGGTATGGCAAATTTAAAAGATGAAGCCATGCATAAGTTTGAAGATACCAGACAGAAAATCACAGACTTATTCAGCGAAGCCTCGGTTAAGTTCGCTGAGCTGAAACAGATGGCAACTGATACGATGAATAAAATGAAGGATAATCAATCGAAGGAAGGTGATTCTGATCAGCAGCAAGATGCCAAAGATACAGATTCAGAAAGCAACTCTCAGTCCAAAAAGGATGAATCGAAACAAGATCAGGATAAAAATACCAAGGATCAACAGGACAAATCTGAAAACAATAAAAATCATAAATAGTCTGTGATCGTTAAGCCACTTTAATCACAGAAGGTTAAAGTGGCTTAACACGCTCGAGATAAATAAAAAAAATTTATTACATCAAAATAGTCCATCTCTCTTTTCTTTCATTATTTCTATTCACCAAGATTCCATAAAATATTTCACAAAACCGAGTAAAATGGTTGGAAATTGAAGATATCTGTTTCATCTTCTCCAATACAGTGCTTAACCTTCGCCTAAAACCCCGTTAAACTAAGCGATTCAGATGTCGATCTACATTTTTGGAGTAACCTATGTCCTGGCTTTCTTCGCTTAAATCGGTTTTTTCGCCTTCCAAGGAGGTGAACGAAGAAGCTGTGCAAAACGTACTGCAAAACTATATCTTGCCAAATTCCAGCAATGCCTTGAAAGATCGTATTACGCAGGTCAATGTACAGGGTGAGATTCTGCAAATCACTTTGAATACCTATCCAGAAGAAAAAGCGCAGCTGCAACAGATTCATGATGAACTGGCGGAAGCTTTGCAAAAATGTGGTATTCAAGAACTGAATATGCATGTGATTCAGCAGAAAACTGGACATAAGAAAGAAGGGGGTTGCGGGCATAACCATGCTGAAGGTGAAAACTGTTCAAGCGAGCCTAAAGCGGAAGCAAAACCCAATCTTCCCCCTGTGGTTGATGCGTCGGCACAGCCTGCAAAAACAGAAGAAGCTGATCCAAATAATCTACCTATTCAAAAAGCTGCGCCGCAACAGCGTGATGTTCCAAAACACCCAAGGATTCAAAATGTGATTCTGGTGTCATCTGGTAAAGGTGGCGTAGGTAAATCGACCACGACTGTAAATCTGGCTTTGGCTCTACAGAAATTAGGCCTGCGCGTAGGCGTACTAGATGCCGATATTTACGGCCCAAGTATTCCGACTATGCTCGGCAATGCCGGCAAAACGCCAATGATCGAAGCAGAGCAGTTTGTCCCTATCGAAGCCTATGGGATGGCGGTATTATCAATTGGCCATTTAACTGGAGATCACAATACTCCAGTCGCCTGGCGTGGTCCAAAAGCCACGGGTGCATTAATGCAGTTATTCAATCAGACCCTATGGCCAGACCTTGATGTGCTGATGATTGATATGCCACCTGGCACAGGTGATATCCAGTTAACTCTCGCGCAGCGTATTCCGGTAACGGGCGCAGTAATTGTGACAACGCCACAAAACGTGGCCTTGCTGGATGCGACCAAAGGCATTGAATTGTTTAACCGCGTGCAGATTCCGATCATGGGCGTGATTGAAAACATGTCGACCCATATCTGCTCAAATTGTGGTTTTGAGGAACAGATTTTTGGTACAGGCGGTGGCGATAAACTGTCTGAGCAATATCAAGTCCCATTATTGGGTCGTTTACCTTTGGATGCTAAAATTCGTGAAAATGCCGATGCTGGAACGCCGTCAGTGATCGCGGGAGATGCTGCTGCAGAAAGCTATATGCTGATTGCAGAGAAAATTGCAGCGCAGTTACCTAAAGCAGAGAAAGACCATAGTCGAATTTTTTAATTCTATAGACAATTCAGATATTTAAGCCTTAGCTAAAAGCTAGGGCTTCTTATTTCTTATTTTTAAAATTAGCTCGATTTAAATGATCGAAATTGACTGAAATGACTATCGGGTGTTTATCCTGAAAGCTTATATAAACATTTGAATTAATTAAAATAAATAAATTTAAATTTTAGATCATATGTTCTCTTACAATTATTTTTTTGCAGCACTGACCGAATTCTTCTATGCTACTCGGATTAGAGCGAGGTCAAACTATGATTTCATGGTTTTTTATTGGTTTAGTGGCAACCATTCTTTTAACACCAGGCCCAACCAATACCTTATTGGCATCTTCAGGCATTCAGGTCGGATTTAAAAAAACATTTCGTTTAATTCCTGCGGAAGCCTTTGGTTATCTGATTGCCATTAGCTTATGGGGCATTCTGATCGGAAAAATTTCCGTTCATCTTCCGCTTTTACCGACCATTCTCAAACTTTTTAGTGCTGGCTATATTCTATTTCTCGCTGTGAAATTATGGCGGACTGCAGAAATAAGCGAAAATCTTGAAAATGTCTCGATTCGCGCACGAGAATTATTTTTGGCAACCTTGCTTAATCCTAAAGCACTTTTATTTGCCTCAGCGATCTTTCCTGTCATTGTCTGGAAAAGCGGCCAACATTATGTGACTCATATGCTGGTTTTCTTGCTTCTGTTGATCCCGATTGCATTCTTCTGGACTTTTCTGGGTTCAATCCTGGCCAGAAAAAACAGTCGCTGGCTCAATCAGAAAAACCTGCAGAAAACGGCTTCGCTGGTATTAATGAGCTTTTCCATTCCTTTAAGCTATTCTGCACTTTTAAGTTTATAAGCTGATCTCAATCAGCAATTTTTTGGCAACTTTAGCTCTAAGCCTTTCACTTATTTTCATTAGTGTCAATTTCAGTTAAAGTACGTCGCAATAACTTGTTCTTAAGATTTTTGGATTATATCAATGGCAATTAAGTCTGATCGTTGGATTCGCGAAATGAGCGAAAAACACGGCATGATTGAACCGTATGCAGAAAACCAGGTACGTTTGGATGAAAATGGTCAAAAGCTGATTTCGTATGGAGTATCCAGCTATGGTTATGACGTGCGTTGTGCACGTGAATTTAAAGTATTCACCAATGTGCATTCTGCAATTGTCGATCCGAAGAACTTTGATGAACGCAGCTTTATTGATATCGAGTCGGATGTCTGTATCATTCCGCCTAACTCGTTTGCTTTGGCGCGTACCATCGAATATTTCCGCATTCCACGTAATGTCTTGACCGTGTGCTTGGGCAAGTCTACTTATGCGCGTTGTGGCATCATTGTTAACGTGACTCCGCTTGAGCCAGAGTGGGAAGGACACGTCACTTTAGAGTTTTCAAATACTACCAATCTTCCTGCGCGTATTTATGCAGGTGAAGGTGTAGCGCAGATGCTGTTTTTTGAATCTGATGAAGTCTGTGAAACCTCATATAAAGATCGTGGTGGTAAATATCAAGGTCAGACAGGCGTTACTTTGCCGAAGACCTAATTGTTTTAAAATATTGAATGGCGGGACTTTATGTCCCGTTTATTTTTTTGAGATTTTCATTCATCGGAAACTGCTATTTTTCGCCTAATTGGCTTTGGCATCTGTATCAAAAATCAGCATAATGGATTCCGCATAACCATAAAAAAGATGCGATGCATTATAAAAAATCAAAGATTGGCGGCTGGGAAGCTGAAGCATAAAGGTGCGGAGCATCGAATAAAAAGGAAAGAGTGAGATGACTCAAATCAAAGATATATTTAAATTTCGCAAAAGTTATTTGGCGATGACAATCGGTTTCAGCCTGTTGCCTTCTGCACATGCGATGCAGGAATTATCAGATTCTTCTCTTTCTGACACCACCGGTGAGGGTGTTGCGCTGGTACTTGATGATTTTAAAATGGTGTTTCAAGGTCCTAAAGATCTTTCTGCTAGTTCTAGTTATGCCAGAGGCATTGAAAACCCCGGACAAGCAGATACAGGCTTTATTCGTATTATCCCGACGGGTGAGAATTACAACCAACTTGGGCAGCGTGTATACGACAAAGTTTATAAATCTACATATGATAATGCTTTTCATGTTGAAAGAACGCAGAATTATGCAACTGAGTATCAGCAAGCCTTTGATACCTTAAAAACTGATTTTTATAATGATAACTATAATACGATTAAGAATACTTATGACACACAAGCTAACCGGGACGCATTTAAGCAAGAATTAGTTGATTATTATTATAATACAGACTTTATGAAAGCCTATTATGACCAACGTCGTGATGATTATTATAATGGTGCAGGTAATACCTCACCAGGTATTGATTATGATATCAAGCATGATGGCACAACAGAATATGAATTAACGCCACTGCGACCAAATAAGTCTGATGAATATGCAAATTTAAATACCCTTGAAATGATTCAATTTCTATATGGGCAAAATGCTAATCAGCAGATTCCAAATACTGAATGGAGTACGGCGGTTGATAGGCAGAATATTATTGGAGCAATTGTAGATGCAAGAATTATTGAACTAGTTAAAGCAGAATACAACAAAAAATTGGAAGCTGCTCTAGCCGGAATAATGAAGGATGCAGATAGTGCTGCTATGGCTGAAATCATTGCTAGAGCAGATCAGGCTGCTAAAACTGAAGCTGCTAAAAGCTCTGTGAGCACTTTAAGAACTAAAGCCGATGTATTTATTTATGGTCTGGCATTATCGAAAAGCGATGGTTCTTTAAGCACACGATACAGTAATCAGGGTTTTAGCTGGGGGTCAGCAGATAATTCCTGGTTATTTCGGGCAGGAACTGAAAACGTCAAACAGTTTAAGGACGCTGCTAAAGATGTAGGCTATATTGCTTTGGAAGCCCCATTAAGTCCAATTGCAGGGGTCGAAAGTGATAATAATATCAAGCTGGGCTTCTGGAGTGATATTTTTGCACGTGAGCTTAATTCCTCGAATGCTGTAGATCCTATAACAGGTGGGCCAATATCAGGACTTGATACGGATTACCGATTAAGAACCCAATTTGTTGCCAATGGTCTGAGTTTTAATGGCTCGCAAGTTCGGTTATTTCAAACCTTAGAATCTGATAATAAGAATTACAGCCAAACATTAGGTATGGCGAGTATTGTTCGTCTGAATACCAATGATCGACCAGAAAATCTAAGCAGTAGCGATAGTAATCTTAACAGTAAAGGTATTCGTCTCAGTACCGCAGCAAAAACAGATGCACTTGATGGTAATGTCCCGACCCCGGCCTTGAATGGAAGTGATGCTCCTATATTTCATGATTCTGAGGGTTTATATCTCTATAGTCCAAATATTAATTTGGTGCTTGGTAATATGTACCAGCCTTTCGTTGTCGGTTCAGAAGGCAATAATATTATTTTAGAAGTGACACGTATTCCCAATATTTCTGCTATTTATAATCAAATTTATCAAAATTATGGGGACGGACTGGGTACAACAGATTTAAAGGGTTCGACCTGTAATGTCTATAGTTGTGGTACACCGATTAAAAATAATGTGTCAGATACCACCGCACTTTATCAAGGGCGTAATGCGACTCACAGTAGCATCTCAATAGGGACTACAGAGCGTATCTCAGGGACAAATATGCTGCGCGCTAAGGATGGGGTGAATTCAACAGGAATCGTATTCAAAAATACTGATGGTGTAAGTAAGAATTTTGGATCTGCTGTCATTGATGGGGTCCTGATTCAGCATCTGAAAATTAGAACAACTGGTCTATAAGGGAGTATAAGAATGTCCAAATTAGTAACACTCTGTGCATTATTATGTACCTCTATGACCAGTTTTGCCGGATTGGAAGCCCTTGATCAGCAAGCATTAACCAATACAGTGGGGCAAGGCGGAGCAGATCTTAACTGGACTTTATCTTTAAACCATATTTATGCGACAGATTTAAGTAAAGATAAAATTTCTCGGCTTGATGGAAGTGGCAACCCGCTCGAAGTATTTTATGTTCTAGATCCCACCGCTTGTGGAGCAACAAAACAATTTTGCCGTCTGGCAATAGCGCCGAATAACCATGTCGATGCCAATGGAAATAAAAAGTGGTTAGTCTTTAAAGGCATTCAAGGCACGATTCAGATTGATAAGTTTTCAATTGATGGGACAACCATCATTAATCATCGTAATGAACCACAAACGGCGATGCAAATTACCTTTTATGATCACCAGCCTTTAAAGATCCGTAATTTAGGCTTTAATACAGTTTCCATTGAAACGGGTACAGGTGCTGGCGCCTTGGAAGGTTATGCCAATACAGGTGTTTATAGTACGTATACAGGGCGTACCTATAATGCCGATGGAACTTATACAACCGCGCCCCAAGATGTTCCTTCGTTTGATCAAGGTGCTGAAAAAGGATTTATGGGGTTGAACATTCATGGAAATCTGCATATGTCAGGCAATTTGAAAATATTTGGTTATAACTGTACAGGTGAGGCACAAAGTCGTTGTTAGTAACAACGTCAAGTACAGCATAAGGATATAAAAATGAAAAAAACAACAATAAAGTTGAAATTGCTAACGGTATGCATGTGTCTTATACAACAAGGTTATGCACTTGAAACTATTGAAGAGCAGGAATTGAGTGAAGTCACTGGACAAGATGGTATGGTGATTACTCATGAAATTTCTAAAGCCAGTATTGCTCAAGCCAATTGGTATGATCCAAATCCAACTGCCAACAATAAAATGGGTTTAGGTCTACATAATGTTGAGATTATTGGAAAAGATAATAAACCAATCATTAGTCAACTTGAAATAGATGTAGGTGCCACTTCACAAGGGGCAGGACTTCGGCTAGCTGCAAGTGTTTCACCATTTCAAGCCACTGCAGATTTAAAACTGGTAAAGATCGCCTGTACGACCAATCCATGTAGTCAATCTGCGAATAGTATTCGGACTGCGGGTACCCAATCTAATCAAAGTTTGGGTGGATTAGGGATTAGTACCTCTACACCGCTGAGTGTGCTATTACAAACTAGTGCAGGTCTATTTAATAAAGATTCAATTGCCAGTATCGATTTTCAACTTAAAAATGCCACGATTAGTCATAAATTAGGTGAAAATAGTCTGATTTTGAATGACTTTAACTTTAACTTCACGGGTCAAGGATATATGTACATTGACCCGTATGAAGGCGTAGTACTGACCACGCGAAATGGCAGTCAAGATCATTATGTGGATCTAAAGCGTGCTGAAGATATTACTGATATCGCGGCTGGCCGGGTTAAGCCGACCAATCCAGGGGTTAATATTGACTTGCGTTATAACACGCCAAATAATGAACGTAAAAATATTATGCGTTTAGGGGCTTCGGGTGCAGTCACTAACGCAAGATTATCGATGAGTGCCGATCAAACCCAGATAGGTACTTTTGATGTTAGTAACAAGGTGAATGGTGTACTAGAACGTCAGGACAAAGCTGCTACAGGTTACAGTGGCCTGGTCGGAGAAGGTGGGTTAAATCTAGGCTTGTCTGCAGATTTTACAGGTGCTAATAGTACCGGGCTTCCAGCAACTATGGCACCTACAACACTTGAGATTGGTCATACCGGTAAGGGAAGCCATGCGGTGCAATTTTCCAAGCTCAGACCATTGACTACACGTACTGCTGCCGGTGCCTTACATGGTAAAAATGCTTATATCGACTTTGGAAATATATATATAAATACCATTACTGCAAAAAGTCTCGATTTCATAATCAATGAAAATATGCAAAAGACTTTAGGTAGTAGTAGCACTGTACTTAAACAGACACTCAGTACCACCACGAATGGAGAAGATTTTGCTTATATCGCCGTACGTGGAATGGATTTTCAGTCTATTGCTGCTAAAGCACGTTTCATATCAGATAACTCTTTAGCGGAAATTGGTGGAGATGGTGGTTCTTGGGGAATCGGTATTCCTATTTATAATTTAAATGCCAATGTTGCGTTGTCTGGAACGACTTATGGAACAGACAATAAGCAAGCAATTGCTTATAACATTATGGCATCTACAGAAGGCTATGGAATTGACAAGAAAACCGGTTTACCAAGCACAACCTCGATTATATTGATTGATGGTAAAAATGGCGATCATGGTGAGGCAGTTAACTATTATGCTGGTTTTAGGAATATCGATGCTTTGATCAAGTCGGAAGGTATTATTGGCTATGAAGATGAAGGTATTTATATTCGTGCCGATAAACTGCTAATTGGAGCTAAAGCTGAGCTTGCGATTGGTCAATTACCAGGATCTAAATATAATTGTACCAATGCATCGGTCACTAAATGCGGAAGCTATGTGCCTCATGATAATTTTTCTAAACGTGATGATGTCCTGACGAATATTGCTTTTAAACTTGATGGAAACGGCGAGCTCCTCATCATTCCAGGAGTGGATCCGACCAGCGATTCACCAGATACCAACTTCCTGTCATTTGATGCAAATTTTAAGTTTAGACCCCTTACCGCAGAAGAAACTGAAAATAAAGATAATCTGGGCAGCTATTTTAGTATTGCCAATGAAGATATTGATTCAGCCGGGGTATTAAAAACTTCGTCAATTAACTTTAACCGGATGGAAGGTCATTTGGGTGTCAAAGCAAAAGTTCGTGTCAGTGCAGATACAGTGACTTTGGATAATCAGGTCAAACTCAATTATGAAAATAATATTGCAACACCATTTAAGACCAATTTTGCCATGGCGACCAATGGCAATATGCAAAACATGGCAAGTATTGCACTGACTGGTGGAACCATTCGTAGCACGATGGGAATCACACCACGCTAAAAATCAGGATGAGAAAAATGAAAAAAATAATATTAAAAAGTCTAGTGGTAGCTATGATGGGCCTAAGTGGCCAGGTATCTGCATTAACCTCATTGGAAGACCAAGAGCTCTCAGAAGTCAATGGGCAGGCTTTATTGTCAATGGAGGTTCAGTCTGGATTTAACCAGATGGATAATCTAGGAGCTACTTATGACCAGAGTAATATCTCATTTTATAAATTAGGCTTGGAAGCCGAGATGGAAATTAATGCCAATATAAAAAAGCTACAGCTCGGGTGTGGCGGTGTTAATGGTGCAACCGGCTGTGATATTGATATTGATCATATAGCCTTAAGTGGTAATCCTACAAATGGTGCGGATCGTGCCGCGACCTCAGCTCTGATTACTAATCCATTTGTACAATTTGCCATAAAAAATCCAAATCAGGCGTCTACACGTGAAGTTTTAGGTTTTCGTTTAAGTGCGGAAAAGATTTCGGGTCTATTGACAATGGGGACAGAAAATAGTGCTACACCAAATGGTATTAACAGTTTCAGTGGTTATATGAAAACAAAATCTTCATCAGGAGTTGCAACAACCGCTCCTCGTGTCATGGATTATGCTGCAACTGGAATGAATATTGAGGGCACGGTAAAAGGCACTATATTAGGTCAACCATTACCTCTGGATTTACATTACACATCTAGCAATTATGCTTTCCAGTTAAATTCTACAACAGCACCTTTTACTATTCCTGCTACGATAGTGTCAGGAACAAGAATGAAAGAAGTTGTACTAAAAGGGACAGGGACAGTAGGTCGTATTGATTTTAAAGGACCATTAAAAGCAGAATTATTGGATGGAGCATTAAAATTAGATAAAGATATTACAGGCTACTTAACCGGGCTACAGACAGACATTACCGTTAAACAAAATCTCGGACTTATTCATGCTTTATATTTAAATAATCCAGCTTCACTCTCCTTGCAATCCCAAAGCATTTTATGGCCTGGTGCAGCAGTCGCGGCAAAACAAGGGTGGTGGCTGGCAATGGAAGATGAAGTGGATTTAGGAAGTATTTCACCTTCATATAGTGTGCCAATTTCAGATGCTGTTTTAAAGCAAACTATTGCAGGAATTAACCATGATTTAACCACTAATGTGCGAGATTGTGGAAGTCTGGTTTTTGGTTGTGTGCTAGGAAGTGCACTTGATGTAAAGGAAATTAAAAATCCTGCGCTATTTGATTTCCCTCTTACTAATTTAACTTTACAAGGCCAGAAATTTAAACCGAACTGCTTTGGTGGACACAAATTCTGCTAAGTTTAGTTATAAAAAATCCCGCATTACGCAGGATTTTTTATAAGAAAGCAAAATTATTTAGCAATTTTTGCCAATAATTCTTCTTTCGAGATATTTACAGATTCAGCATCACGACGGCCTTTATATTCAAACGTACCTGCATCTAAGCCTTTTTCGCCAATTACAATACGGTGTGGAATACCTGTCAGCTCAAGATCAGAGAATTTCACGCCCGGACGTTCGTTACGGTCATCAAGTAATACGTCAAAACCTGCAGCTTGTAATTCAGCATAGAGTGCTTCCGCAGCTTCCATAGTTCGTGGAGATTTGTGTGCATTCATCGGCACAATGGCAACTTCAAACGGTGCAATGGCAGTTGGCCAGATAATGCCTTTCTCATCAAAGTTCTGCTCGATTGCAGAAGCCACCACACGCGTCACGCCAATACCATAACAACCCATTGTCACAGTGAACGGTTTGCCATCTTCACCCAAGACTTTACAGCCCAAAGCTTCAGAATATTTTTGACCCAACTGGAAGATATGACCCACTTCAATACCACGTTTGATTTGAAGCGTACCTTTACCATCTGGAGATGGATCGCCTTCAACCACGTTACGTAGGTCATAAACTTCAGTGAACTGTGCATCACGTTCCCAGTTTACACCTGTTGCGTGTTGATCTGCTGCATTTGCACCTGCAACAAAGTCAGACAATACCGATGCTGCACGATCAACAATGACGGTGATACCTTTTTCGACCAGACCTTGAGGACCGACAAAGCCAGCAGTTAAGCCAAGTGCTTGAAGTTGTTCTTCAGTAGCAAATGTCAAAGGCGCAGCAATTAAAGGATGTTTTTCAGCTTTAATTTCATTCAGTTCGTGATCGCCACGAAGGAATAATGCAACCACAGGTACATCTTGACCTTCTTCAGTCGCAACACCTTGAACCAATAAGGCTTTTACTGAATGAGCAGGATTGGTACCCAAGAATGCTGATACATCTGCAATGGTTTTTTGATTTGGTGTATCTACCAGTTTGAGTTCTTGTGTAGGTGCCGCACGCTCACCGACAAGTACTGCTTCTGCCATTTCAATATTGGCTGCATAGTCAGATTCAGTCGAGAAGGCGATATCATCTTCACCGCTTGAAGCCAGCACGTGGAATTCGTGAGAACCTGAACCACCGATTGAGCCAGTATCTGCTTGTACTGGACGGAAATCTAAACCAAGACGGGTGAAGATTTTGCAGTAGGCTGCATACATGTCGTCGTAAGTTTGTTGCAGTGATTCCTGATTGGCATGGAAAGAGTAGGCATCTTTCATGATGAATTCACGTGAACGCATTACGCCAAAACGTGGACGAATTTCGTCACGGAATTTGGTTTGTACTTGGTAAAAGTTTGCAGGCAATTGCTTGTAGCTTTTTAATTCGTTACGTGCAAGATCAGTGATCACTTCTTCATGCGTTGGGCCCAAAACAAATGGGTTGCCATGGCGGTCGTTGAAGCGTAAAAGTTCAGGACCGTATTGTACATAACGACTTGATTCTTCCCATAAAGATGCAGGTTGAGTCACCGGCATATAGACCTGAAGTGAACCGACTTTATCCATTTCTTCGCGAACGATCGCTTCAACTTTATTTAATACGCGAACGCCCATCGGCAACCAGGTGTATAGACCTGAAGCCAACTTACGAATCATACCGGCACGAAGCATCAGCTGATGGGAAATAACCTCAGCATCGTTCGGGGTTTCTCTTAACGTTGCAAATAAAAAGCGACTCGCGCGCATGGAAACTGTCCTAAAAAATTAAGCGTTAAAGCAGGGATTATACAATAAAAAATGAGGTGAGCATTTGGGAATGTCACCTCATTGTATTGCATTAAATTATGCCATGATTTTACGTGCCTGACGCAGTATAAAATTCTTAAAGTCATCCAGGTAAGTAAAGATCACCGGCACCACCACCAAGGTCAGCAGGGTAGAGGTAATCACGCCACCAATCACCGCATGCGCCATCGGTGCACTTTGTTCGCCACCTTCACCTAGCCCTAGGGAAAGTGGCACCATGCCCATGACCATGGCACTGGTGGTCATCAGAATAGGACGCAAACGGGTTTTACCAGCGGCAATAATTGCATCATAACGGTCTTCACCGCGGTCCATGGCCTTCTTGATGAAGTCGATCAGCAGAATCGCATTCTTGGTCACCAGTCCCATCAGCATGATAATGCCGATAATCGAAAATAGATTCATGGTGGAATTAAACAGGAATAAGGCCAGAAACACGCCAATCAGCGACAATGGCAGTGAGGCCATAATTGCTGCAGGATGAATAAAACTGTTGAACTGCGAACCGAGCACAATATAGATAAAGACAATCGACAGGGTAATCGCAGTCAGTGCATAACCTGCGGATTCTGCCATGTCGGCATTGGAGCCTTGAGTGTCGAAACTATAACCCGGTGGCATATCGAAATTTTCTTGCAAGCGGCTGATATCCATCCCGATGTCGCCTGCAGGACGTCCTGAAGTATTGGCCTCGACCAGAACTTCACGTGCCAGATCACGTCGATTAATCTGCGAGGCACCGAGTTTTTCTTCAAATTTGGCCACGCTCGAAAGCGGAACCAGAATTGGTTGATTATTGGCATCGGTTTTATTTGAGGTGATATACATATTCTGTAAATCGCTAGGCAAGCTGCGCTGGTCTTCGGTCAGGCGCAGATTCACATCATAGGTTTCACCTTTTTCATCCTGCCAGGTCGTGACATCATCACCGGCAATCAGCGGACGCACTACATTGGCAATCTGATTGACTGATAAACCTAAATCACTGGCCAAGACGCGATTAATCTGTACATCAAGAGTTGGCTTGGGTTCTTTTAATGAAGTTTCCAGATCGACAATGCCATTAATTTTCGCCATTTCCGTCATAAAGCGATCAGAAATTTTTTGCAGTTCATCCAGATCCGGGCCTTTGATCGAAATCATGATTGGCTTCTGGCCACCAGAAACGGTTTCATCGGCGGATGCCACCGAGGTAATGCTGATTCCTGCAACCGATTGTAGACGCTGGCGGAATTCATTATTCAGGTCATTCAGGGTCTTTTCACGTTCGGTACGCGGCGTTACAGTCACCCGTAAACTGACATGGTTTTTACCGCGGTCAGTTGCGCCATTAATCACCCCATAAGTGGCTTTGACATCCGGATGCTGACGAATAATCTGATCCACCTGCTGCAGTTTGGCTTGTGAATATTCAAGCGATGAATCGACCGGTGTTTCAAACTTGATCCGGATTTCGCCTTTATCCGGAACCGGTACAAATTCTGTACCAATCAGCTTGGATAAACCCAAAGCACCAAATAATGAAGCCGCAGCAATCATTAAGGTAATCAATCTGAAGCGCAAGGCCAGTTTTAATAATTTTTCATAGACATGGCTTAGATTGTCCAGCTTGCCGGAGATCCAGCTAAAGAAATGTTTCACCCGACCTGGTTTTTTGTTTGGATCTTTTTTCTTTTCTGCCCAATGTGCTGAGAGCATCGGGTCCAGGGTAAAGCTGACAAACATCGAGATCAGAACGGCCATACTTACCGTGACCCCGAACTGGTAGAAGAAACGGCCAATAATTCCGCCCATAAAGGCAACAGGCAGGAATACGGCAACAATGGTCAATGTCGTGGCCAGTACGGCTAAGCCAATTTCTTTGGTGCCATCGAGCGCGGCAGTGACATGATCTTTGCCCATATCGGCATGCCGGACAATATTTTCACGCACCACAATCGCATCATCGATCAACAGACCAATACTCAAGGACAGCGCCAGCAAAGTCATCATATTGATGCTAAAGCCAAAGGCCCAGATAAAGGTCAGCGTGCCCAAGAGTGCAATGGGCAGAGTCAAACCGGTAATCACAGTTGAACGGAAAGAACCCAGAAAAAGTAGGACTATCAGCACGGCCAGTACCGCACCTTCAATAATGGTGCGGGCTACATCGCCAATGGTGCCGCGGATACTTTTGGAGGAATCTACCACTACTTGTAAAGTAGTGCCTTGAGGAAGCTGCGCCTCAATACTTTCTAAAGTTGCGTAGCTCTTGTCTACTACTTCAATGACGTTTGCATCTGAACTACGCAAAATATCAATCGCAACTGCAGTTTTGCCATTCAGAAAAGCTGCGGATTCCAGCTCTGCCTGACTGTCTTGAATATTGGCAACTTGTCTGAGGAAAATCGGTACGCCGTTTTTATTGGCAATGACCAGATCGCCGAAGGCGAGGGGATGCAGCACTTTGGAATTGATTTCAATGACCAGTTCCGAATTACCTGATTTAAGCGTCCCACCGGGGACTTCAATATTCTCGGCCTTTAAGGTGTTAATCACACTGTCCACACCGATGCCAAAAGCTTGTAGTTTTTGCGGTTCCACCTGAATCCGGATCTGGCGCTGCGCATCACCAAGCAGGTTGACCGTTCCGACTCCCGGGACTGTGCGCAATTGTGGCACAATTCGCTGATCCAGATAGGAACTGAGCGCTTTCACATCCATATTTTCGGATTCAAATACGATCGACATTACCGCATTCGCCGTCGGGTCATAACGTTCTACAATCGGCTCCTGAATTTCATCACGAAACTCAGCAGTCACAGAGGCGATTTTATCCCGCACGTCCTGAGCTGCTGTGGTAGATGTCACATCCAGATTAAATTCAGTGGTGATGATGGACAGGCCTTCACTGGACTGGGAAATGACCTGTTTTAAACCAGAAATAGTATTGATCTGATCTTCGAGTTTCTTGGTGATTTCGGATTCAACCGTTTCCGGAGAAGCGCCCGGATAGTTGGTATAGATCACCACAAAAGGGAAATCGACATCAGGAAATTCTTCAACGCCCATCCGCTGCCAGGAAGCCAGCCCTAGTACCATCAAACAGAACATCATCATGATGGTGAAAACCGGATACTTCACACTAATTCGGGTAAACCACATATCAATGATCCTGTGTGAATGGCTTTAGTTGGCGCGAAGGGTGACAGTTTTTTGCAGATCGGCTTCGCTAAACTTAACCCGGCTGATCTGATCACCATTTTCCAGTCCTTGAACCACGGCAAGGTTGTCACTATAACGCTGCTCCAGTACCTGAACATTGACCTTGATAATTTTATTCTGGCGAATCACCCAGACATAGGGTTTGCTCTGGATATCCTGAACGGTATCTAATGGAATCAGCTGGCCAGAAATCTGTTGTGAACTCAGAATGTTGCCTTCTACAAAGGAGCCGATGCTAAGTGAAGGAATTGTTTCATTTGGCGTGGCAAAGAATTCGATCTGGCGACTGGCCTGATCTGCAATGGGGGAAATCCGGCTAATCACAGCAGTAAGTCGATTTGGATTGCCTTGAATGCTGTATTCGATTTGACTGCCTAGTCTTAAGCCTGATTGCAGGTCACTAGGTACGCGTGCCTGAATTTCAAGCCGTTTCGGATCGACGATTTCAAATAGGGTTTGTCCAATCGTCACGGTTTGGCCGGGTTCGACCTGGCGCTGGGTAATCACGCCACTGATCGGACTGGTCATGGTGCCATCACGATCTGCTTTCTGGGCAATATCGACATTGGCTTGCTGGGCACGGACATTTTCCAGCTGGGCCTGATAATCGACCTGGCTTTGTTCATATTCTACTTTTGAAATAAAACCCTGGTCGAGCAGGCGCTTTTTACGCTGCATCATGTTTCGGGCCTGATTGGCTTGCGCTTGAGTAGAGGCCAGATTGGCACGTGCCTGTGCCAGACGGGCTGCATTGTCTTGGTTATTTAAGCGAACCAGCACCTGTCCCTTGGTAACCGTTTGACCTACCTGTGCGTTTACGCTGGTGGCAGTAGCAGAGACCTGTGACTGTATGCTGCTTTGATTGACTGCACGAATGGTGCCGGTGAATGCGGTTTTTTGAACTGAATTGCCAGATTGAACTGCAACTAGATCTTGAGGAATGACTTCAATGGATTTGGCTGTTTCGGTTTGCTGGACGGGTTCATTTTTATCACAAGCCACTAAAAACATATTTAAGCAAAGTGCACTCATGATCAGGATAGAGCGCGGGGAAGGCATATTTAAATCATGAGAATGCGGTGCAGTTTGCATATGAGTCCTTTTAGCTGGCTATGGATCAAAACCACGGCTAGCTATTTGTATTTATTCAAGTGCTTTTAAACGGGCGATAATTTTGTCGTATTCTGCTTCTAGATTTCGATAGCGACTTTGTAAAGATTGAATATTTTCTTTCTGGGAAGCGAGATTTTTCTGGTTATTGTCTAATGTTGTTTTCAGGTGTGCCGGTGGGGTTTTACCTTTACGTAAATATTCACGTTCCTGACGCACAAACATGACCCGATCTTTTTGCAGTTGCTTCATTTGTTCTTGCTGAAAATCAATCTGTTTTTTTAACTGGACCAGGCTGTCATTCTTTTTCTGTAAAGCGGTCTGGCTATTGTTATAAGCACGCTTGAGTTTATGATCTTCGGCAATCCGCTGCGCCTGCTGGGCACGTTGTGGCGCTTGCCTGATATCCGCTTCGGCATTATAAGGACGCGCACGCTTAATGACCTGCATATTCTGGTCAAGTGCCTCATAGCCATAACGGATATGATTTGGCGTGACGTTAGTACTGATATTGGCCACACCCTTGCTGTCATAATAACGATACCAGGTGGCTTTTTGCGGGAGTTGGTTACTACTCGCACACGTTAAGCTGACGTGTAACAGTAGCAGCACAACAACAATGAATTGACCAGTCATTTTATTTTTATCAATGACAGCAAGTTTTCTTAAAAACTGACTCATCATTGGCTCCCCGAATTTAAAGTTGACTAAATTACTTATTTTAAAGTAATAATCTTGTTATATTAGACTTAAATTTATCAATAAAAAACTACCGTTAGTCAAAAAAAAACCAATAACGATAAGAAAATGTGAAGCTGTTATTAAAAATAAATGATTTTGTCTACTTGTGTAGAAAATGTTCATTGATAATACAAGTGACTTTATGTTAAAAATGTTTATCGATCGTAATAAAATAATCCTATGAGCCTTATGGCATATAGTTTCTAAAATGGGAAGGGTTAAACAAATGGACGATAAATTCCAAAATCTAAAAATTATGGTTATTGATGACTCAAAGACCATTCGTCGTACTGCGGAAACTCTTCTTCAACGCGAAGGTTATGAGGTCATTACTGCAGTAGACGGTTTTGAGGCTTTGTCAAAAATTGCCGAAGCAAATCCAGATATCGTTTTTGTAGATATTATGATGCCGCGCCTGGATGGTTATCAAACCTGCGCCTTAATCAAAAACTCTCAGAATTACCAGAATATTCCTGTGATTATGCTATCGAGTAAAGATGGCTTATTTGATCAGGCCAAAGGTCGTGTCGTGGGTTCAGATGAATACCTGACTAAACCTTTTAGTAAAGATGAATTGCTAAATGCAATCCGTAACCATATTAGTGCTTAATATTTGATTTTTTTGGGGAATTGGCATGGCACGTATCCTAATTGTGGATGACTCACCGACAGAAACTTTTCGCTTTAGAGAGATTCTTTCTAAACACGGCTTTGAGGTGATTGAAGCAGCCAATGGCGCAGATGGCGTCACCATGGCACAGGCAGAATTGCCGGACCTAGTCCTGATGGATGTGGTTATGCCGGGCGTGAATGGTTTTCAGGCGACCCGCCAGATTGCACGTGGTGCAACGACCAAACATATTCCAATCGTGATTGTGAGTACTAAGGATCAGGCCACTGACCGTGTATGGGGCAAGCGTCAAGGCGCAGCGGATTATCTAACAAAACCAGTCGATGAAAAACAATTAATAGATGTAATTAAGCAGCACCTCAATGCAGGATAAGCTCTATGGCAGCAAATGGATTTATCGAATTGCTTCGCATTGCGAAACGGGGGAATAAAAACTACGTTTCCAATGGCAATGAAGTTAACCGATGGTCGGGCATTGCTTTTGAGATGATGGGACAATATTTTGTTGCCCCGCTGGGGGAAGTATCAGAAGTGATTTATCCCCCAAAATATACGCCAGTACCCAAGACGCAAGCATGGGTGTTGGGTCTGGCGAATATCCGGGGAAGACTGTTATCGGTTTCTGATCTGACGCAGTACGTATCAGGGCAAAGCAGTCAATTTTCACCGACTCAAAAAGTATTATGTATCAACCATAATGACCAGTATGTGGGTTTGGTCGTAGATCAAGTTTTGGGTATACAACATTTCAATAAGAAAAGTTTCTTTTCGAAGAAATCTGAATTGGATAAAAACTTACAAGAATATTGTCAGGGGTTTTTCCATCAGCACAACCAGCAGTGGCATGTGTTTTTATTCAGTCGTCTGTTGCAAAATCCAAAATTTATGAACGCATCTATAAAATTTATAAATTAAATGTCGCGCTCGAAAGTAAGCAAGGCGTCAACCGGGGAGAGGCTGCATGGGCTTTAAACTTAAAAAGAAAAATACAGGTGAGAGCACTGGCCGCAAAGGCGGTAATGCTTTTTTATCTAAGATTCAAACGCAAGTAGATCAGTTATCACGTGTATTTGGTGATAGTGAAAAATCAAAACCGCTGATCTATGGAGCAGCAGGCTGTCTTTTAGCCGCACTGATCACTTTATTGTATCTTTTTTATAGTGTTCCACGTACCAACGAACTCACTCAAAGTCTGGGTGATTTGCGTCTCCTCTCGCAAACGATTTCGCGCCAAGCGACTGAAGCGACAGCTTCGGGTACGCCTGAGGCCATGAAGAACCTCACTGACTCGCAAAAAGCTTTTGCTGAAAATCTTGAGACAGTTAAAAGTATTCACTCTAACAATGATGCGTTGCAAGCTGTTGATAAACAGTGGACAGAAGTGTCGAGCAGTATTGATCTGATTACCTCGCAACAAAAGATTATTAACCAGTTATACGACACCAACATCGCGATTGGTGAAGCGATTCCGGGGATTCAGGCGGAATATAACTTGATGGTCGACCAGATGGCACGTCAAGATATGCCATCGAACCAGGTGGTTATTGCCAAAAACCAGGTATTCATTGCAGAACGTATCTTACGTTCAATCAGTTTGGTACTGACAGGTAATGATGGTTCACGTGAATCTGCGGATGACTTCAGTGCCGATACCGAAACTTTTGGTTCTTATCTGAATGCACAGTTAAATGGTTCTGCTGAACTGGGTGTACAGCGTATTGCTGATCCAACCCTGCGTGAATCTCTGGAAGGCATCAAGGCTGAATATGATGACGTACTGGAATCTGCATCAGCGATTATTCTGAAAAACTCTACACAGATCGTAAAAGTTCGTCAGGCAGCCGCATCTATTTTTTCTCAATCTGATGTGCTTTTGGACAACCTGAATAAATTATCTGGTAACTCAGGTCTTAAAACGGTTGTTCCGGCAGTCCTTCTGATCGCATTATTAGTCGGTTTCTTGCTGTGTGTATTCAAGTTACTTTCTCTGCGTGGCTTGTCGGATAAGCAGCGTGTAGGCCGTTTACAAGAAGAATATGACCGTAACCAGAATGCGATTTTACGTTTACTGGATGAGATCGCCGATCTTGCAGATGGTGACTTGCGTTCATATGCAACAGTATCTGAAGACTTTACCGGTGCGATTGCCGACTCGATTAACTTTGCGATCGACCAGTTACGTGATCTGGTATCGCGTATTACTGAAACTTCTCAAGAAGTTGCGCAATATACTGCAACTACACAAAGCATTACCAACCAGTTAGCTGAAGCATCTGAACATCAGGCACAAGAAATTGCCGGTGCTTCTGCAGCGATTAACGAAATGGCATTGTCGATTGACCAGGTATCTGCCAACGCCGATGAATCAGCGGTGGTAGCAGAACGTTCAGTACAAATTGCTGCAAACGGTGCGGATGTCGTACATCGCTCGATTGAGGGTATGGACACGATTCGTGAACAGATTCAGGAAACTTCAAAACGTATTAAACGTTTGGGTGAATCTTCTCAGGAAATTGGTAACATTGTAGCCTTGATTAACGATATTGCTGACCAGACGAACATTCTGGCATTAAACGCAGCGATTCAGGCGTCGATGGCCGGTGAAGCAGGTCGTGGTTTCGCGGTCGTAGCCGATGAAGTACAGCGTCTTGCGGAACGTTCAGCTTCTGCAACCAAGCAGATTGAAGGCCTGGTAAAAACCATTCAAACGGATACGAACGAAGCCGTTATTTCGATGGAACAAACTACATCAGAAGTTGTACGTGGTGCGAACTTGTCTAAAGATGCCGGTGTGGCACTAGATGAGATTCAAACAGTATCGAACAACCTTGCGAAACTGATTGCGAACATTTCTGATGCTGCGAAACTGCAGTCAGCATCTGCAGGTCATATTGCGACCACGATGAATGTCGTACAGGAAATTACCTCGCAAACCACCAGTGCAACCTTCGATACAGCACGTTCAGTATCTGAACTGGCAAACATGGCCGATGCATTACGTGAATCTGTATCTGACTTTAAACTACCAGAATAAAGTCAGACATGATGGGGAAATGTGTCTTGACCGCGGTTGAGACACATTCAGAAAATACAGATAAAGCCTCGACAAGATGTACTTAACTTCATACGTTAGGTATCGCGTGACGGTCACAATTAAGTTTGAGCGCCCTTCTTGGCGGCATAACGTAAGAAGCATGAGCTATGAAAGAAATATTAAAAAATTTAGTTGAAACGACAACGCTTCCTGAAGATAGTTATCTTGACCAAGATGCAGAAATTCTTGAAATTTTTGTTGAGGAAATCGAAGAGATCTTCGTTGAGTTAAATGCTTTATTTCCAGAATGGTTGAGCAATCCAGATCATCAAGAAAATCTGAAGACCATTCGCCGCCATTTTCACACCCTGAAAGGTTCAGGCCGCATGGTCGGGGCAAAATCGGCAGGGGAAATGGCCTGGGCGGTTGAAGATACCTTAAACCGGGTTTTGTCCGGTTCGATTCAGCTAACACCGACGGTACAGAAATTTGCCCAAGCGGTACTGAATGTCTATCAATATGCTTTATATCCAAAATTCAAACATGTACAGCAATTGGATCTCGATCTGCGTCCAATGGTGCTGTTGGGACAACAATTACAACAACAAATTTCGCCTGAACCTGCATTGGAAGAATTACTGGCATTGGCAGATCATTTGACCGCTGAAGGTCAGATGACAGGTCTTGAGCTTGCAGACAATGAGCCAAGTGAAGTTGAGCTAACAATAGCGCCAGTAGAAGTACCGGTTCGCAGTGATATCGAAGAAACTGTGGCGATCTTTATTGAAGAAGCAGAAGAGCATCTGGAAACGATTGCCACCTTCCTTCGCACTGAAGATGAAAAATCACAAGATTATAATGCGCTAATTCGTGCGATTCATACCTTGCGCGGCAGTTCATCCATGGCGCAGATTGACCAGATTTTTGAGGCCAGCTCTAAAGTAGAGCATCTGTTCAAAACCCTGCTGCAAGATGAAATTGTCTCAACCTCAAAAGAAACTGCTTTACTGATTCAGTATGCCGAGTTTGTCAGTGACTATCTGCATTTGCTACGTCAGGGCAACACTGCAAAACTGGATGCGGTATATGCCACCTTTGAGCGTGTCTGGAATGATTATGGCTTTGCAGTTACTGAAACCAATAGTATTCAGACGCAAGGCTTGGTGTCCAAACTGGTTGAGCTGGATATTGATCTGTTATTGGATGCCGAGTTTGAATTTGATAAACGCGCCCAAGTCGATTATCCGGAATATATTCAGGCACTCAGCCAGCAGGCTGCGGAATTGCTGGCACATACAGAAAGCCGGGCAGCGCAGGGAATTCATGAATTCACTGCCGATCTGAAATCGGCTTATGATGCGCTGCTTGAAAAGCCAGTGCTGCTAAACAGCGATTATGCTTATGAACTGTTCGCACAGGCGCATCAGGAATTTATTCATTTATTTGATACCTTGGCCGCAGGACAGCGCGTCATTCTGAATGATGAAATTCAAAAAATACTCAGTGAACTGTCTGCATTTGTGCAGCAGGATCTGGAAATATTTGCTGAAGATAATACCAATCAGAATGTTGAGCTAAGCTCAGAGGCCACACAGGTGGCTGAAACTGTCGCGACTGGCAGTGTCGATTTTGCTGGTTTGAGCCAACGCATCGCTGCAGATCGTCAGCAGCAGCAAAGTGCTGAAACCAATCGTGATTTTGATGAAGAATTATTAAATATCTTCCTGGAAGAAGCGGATGAATTGCTGGCAGGCATTGATGAAGATCTAAATACCTGGAGCAAAAAACAGGATGATACGACCTCACTGAACAATCTGATGCGTCATTTGCATACCTTAAAAGGTGGTGCAAACATGATCGCAGCATCGCATATCGGTTTGATTGCACATGAACTGGAAAGTATTTATGAGCGGGTGATCCGTCAGCAAATTGCCGTGACACCTGCTTTAATCCAAATTATTCGCCTAGTACAGGACAACATTTCCGATCGTATTCAATCGATTCGGGAAGACGGTATTGATTATCCTGCACCAGAAGCGATTGCGATTCTGCAAAATATTCAGGCGCTGGTGTCTGGACAAGCTGTTGCTGCTGCGGAGAGCGCGAACGCTGGAGTTGAAGTTGCAGAGGTCGAAGCGACATCAATTCCTGAACCGCAACTTGAAGAGTCAGCAACGACTGAACAGCCTGCAACTGATCTGGCAGAAGCTGAAGAATTACTGGAAATCTTGGAATCTCCTGAGGCTACTGAAGACACACCAGTAGAACGTTCTGAAGAAGACCAACTGAAATCCATTGTTGAAGAATCTTTCCTGGAAGAATCCGAAGAGATTCTGGCCAATGCCGAGAAGCTCCTCAATCAATGGTTTGATCAGCGTAGTGACCGTAGTTTATTGCTGCAATTACAGCGTGCTGCCCACAGTATCAAGGGCGGCGCACGTATGATTGATGTTGAAGAAGTGGCCAGTATTGCCTATGAGCTAGAAACGACTTTTGAACAGTTTGCGGTCTATCAATTTAACTCGAATGCCTATGATGGCTTATTGCAAAAAACGCTGGTCTGGTTAAGACAGGCGATTTTCCAGCGCGACTATAGCGGTTTTGAGCAGCTGCACAGCAGTCTGAAAAAGATTGCTTATGTGGATGTTACTGCGCAATTGCCTGAGCGTCTGGCGAAAACAGATAATCTGGTGGTCAGTACCGACTTCGGCTTTGTTGAAGGTGATGGTACTGAACCACCACAGATGATGGGTGAGTGGGCAAATAGCGGCACCAGCGATAGCAATAACGAGATGATCCGTATCTCTGCTGATCTGGTCGAGAAGATGATTGACCTGTCCGGTGAGAACTCGATTAACCGTTCGCGTATCGAGATGGACCTGGGTCAGCTGGGCAATACCCTGAACGAGATGGAATTGGCGATCAAGCGTCTTGCAGATCAGTTACGTCGAATGGAAGGCGAGCTGGAATCACAGATTATTGCCAAACATGGTTCAGAGAACTCGCGCTATGCCGACTTTGACCCGCTGGAAATGGACCAATATTCCTCTCTAAACCAGCTGTCCAAATCGCTTGCAGAATCTGCATCGGATTTGGTCGACTTCAAGAGTACGCTTGCCGACAAGATTCGCGAAACCGAAGGACTGTTATTGCAACAATCCCGTATTCAGGCGGAAATTCAGGAAAGCCTGATGCGTACCCGTCTGGTCCCATTTGACCGGATGTTACCGCGTTTACAGCGTATTGTGCGTCAAACCTCGACCACCTTGAACCGTCCTGCAGAACTGATCGTACAGAATACCGAAGGTGAATTGGATCGTAACATTCTTGAGCGTCTGGTCACCCCATTTGAGCACATGTTGCGTAACGCGATTGACCATGGTCTGGAAGATACTGCAGATCGTATCGCACTGAACAAGCCGGAAGTCGGTTCTATTGTCTTGAACATCAGCCGTCAGGGAACCGATGTAATCGTGTCCTTTAGTGATGATGGTAAGGGGATCGATGCGGAGAAGATTCGTGAAAAAGCGCTGAGTCTGGATCTAATCAAAGCGGATCAAGTCATTGATCAGGAAGAAATCCTGCAATTTATCTTCCATCCTGGTTTCAGTACCGCGAAAGCAGTGACCCAGATTTCTGGTCGTGGTGTCGGTCTGGATGTGGTACAAAGCGAGATCAAATCACTGGGCGGCCATGTGTCAGTGAGCTCGGAACTGGGCAAGGGTACGGTCTTTACGATTCGCGTACCGACGACCGTAGCGGTCAGCGATGCCTTGATGGTGAAAGTGGGCGATCAGCAATATGCGATTTCTCTGGCGCAGATTGACCGAATTGTGCGTATTGCACCGACCACATTGGAAAGCTATTTCAACAGTAAAGATGACTATTTCAAGATCGATGGCGCAAACTATAAGCTGCGTTATCTGTCTGAGTTTGTTGGCAACCAGCCGATTCCACGTCTGAATAATGTTGGTCATTCATTGCCGGTGCTGTTGATTAAAGGTAATAGTGGTCAAACCATTGCCTTGCTGGTCGATCAGTTGGTCGGTTCACGAGCGCAGATTGTAGTAAAACCGATTGGACAGCAGTTTGCCAACGTCGGGGTAGTGGCCGGTGCCACGATTCTGGGTGATGGTCAGGTCTGTCTGATTCTCGATGGACAGAATGTTGCCCGCCAGATTCAGGCGACACAGCGTGTCAAACAGCTGAATGATCAGCGTGATGGTTCGCGTAATTCAAATGCACGTCGTCTGGTGATGATTGTCGATGACTCGGTTACTGTACGTAAAGTGACGTCGCGTCTGCTTGAACGTCAAGGCTATGATATTGTCACTGCCAAAGATGGCGTAGATGCGATCGAGCAGCTTGAAAACGTCAGACCGGATCTGATGTTGCTGGATATCGAAATGCCGCGCATGGACGGTTTCGAAGTGACCAATCTGGTTCGTCACCATGATATTCACCGTGACTTGCCGATTATCATGATTACCTCACGTACCGGTGAGAAGCATCGTGAACGTGCATTCAGCTTGGGCGTAACGCACTATATGGGTAAACCGTTCCAGGAAGCGGAACTGTTGGCCAATATCCAGCAACTGATTGCTGAAAAACAGAGGTAATATATGAGTCAGACCAATTCAAGCAATAAAATGGCTGATCAGATTAGCCAGCAGGAACTTCAGCATCTGATTACGGTATCGACCGGATTTATTGATGCCTATATTATTGACTGTCATGGCAAAGATCCGATGTTATTGCCACAAAACATTGTCCTGTCAGCACTGGATAGCAATACTCAGGTCAAAACTGTAGAATGGCATGAGGCACAGTTACCGGTCTATGCAGTGAATGATCCGTCACGTCAAAATGGGGTGGCACTGGTGATTGAGGGGGATGAAATTACTCAGCGCTTTGCCCTGATGTGTAATGAAATGCCGAAAACCATCCGGATTCGTATTTCCGAAGTGGTCGATGTCGATCAGCCGGTGAATGATCCTGCCATCTTTCAATATGTGCGCATGAACGAACAGCTGTTCCATATTCCGAATATGACCAATATTCAGGCTACAATCGGGCTGTAATCCAGGCTATAAAATATAAAAAAGGAACTCCATGGAGTTCCTTTTTTATTGCGTTATGAATTTACTTAATTGGCGAGTAAATTCACGAGAATCTGCTCATAGATTTCAGCCAATGGCTCTAAGTCTGCAATATCGACATGTTCATTGATCTGATGAATCGTGGCATTCAATACGCCAAGTTCCAGTACCTGTGCGCCGGTAGGGGCAATAAAGCGGCCATCTGAGGTACCGCCCGAAGTCGATAGTTCAGTTTCAGTCCCCGTCACATTCAGAATGGCGGTTTTAGCTGCATTTACTAGTTCACCAACTGGCGTCAGGAAAGGCAGGCCAGATAAAGTCCAAGAAATGTCATAGTCCACACCATGACGATCCAGAATTTCTAAAGTACGTACTTTGAGTTCTTCGGCGGTCACTTCAGTTGAATAACGCCAGTTGCACAATAGGTTCATGGTGCCGGGAACAACATTGGTTGCGCCTGTACCCGAATTGATATTGGAAATCTGGAAGGTCGTCGCCGGGAAATATTCGTTGCCATGATCCCAGACTGTGTCGCACAGTTCAGCAATGGCTTTGGAAGCGGTATGAATCGGATTGACGGCCAGATGCGGATAAGCCACATGACCCTGTTTGCCTTTTACAGTCAGGTTGGCATTTAATGAACCACGACGGCCATTTTTGACTATATCGCCCAGTTTATTAGTACTAGACGGTTCACCGACCAGACACCAGGTGATTTTCTCATTACGCGCTTCCAGTGTTTCAATCACTTTCACCGTGCCATTAATCGACGGACCTTCTTCATCTGAAGTGATCAGGTAGGCAATCGAGCCTTTATGGTCTGGATATTTTTCTACAAAACGTTCTGTGGCAACTACCATAGCTGCTAAAGCCGTCTTCATATCGGCACTGCCACGACCATAAAGTTTGCCTTCACGGATTTCAGGTAAAAAAGGATCTGAGTTCCAGGCATCCAGATTACCGGTTGGCACGACATCGGTATGGCCAGCAAAACAGAAGACCGGACCTTCTGTGCCTTTGCGTGCCCAGATATTATCTACATCTTCAAAGCGCATGGATTCAATGTTGAAACCAATCTTCTTTAAACGTTCAGCCATGATGTTCTGGCAGTCATGATCAATCGGTGTGACAGAAGGCTGACGTAATAGTTGCAGGCTTAAATCGAGGGTAGCGGAAGAGCTCATACGGTATTCAACAGTCGATAATTTTTTCGGTTCTATAATAGGCGAATATAGACGTGAATGTGAACGACTGATATAAAAAAACCCTATCTGAGATAGGGTTCTGTGAGCGTTTAGGAAAAAACTAGTTTTGACGGATTTCGTCAGAGGTTTTTTCAGCAGTATTGGTTACCGCATCGCCAGCCTTAGACACATCTTTGCCCACGCCTTTTACGGTGTTACAGCCAGTCAATACAAAAGCCATCATTAATGAAGCAGCAAGAATTTTTTTCATCATCATCTCCGTATAATCAATAATAAAATTATTATGATGTGGGACTTAGAGTAGAAAATATACGCCCTAAAAAATATGTGGTTTTCATAGTGCTTCGGTTAATAAATGTAATGCTTTATAGGGGCTTATGCGATGGATGCTGGATCAGCACCGGATTGCGATACATATAAAAGTCATTGCTATCGAGTTTTTTATAAAGTCCATCCGTCCACCAGATCGCAGCTGAACTGCTCGGCCGGGCTTGCGGATAAATCCATTCATGTCGTTGCAGACGATAAAAACCGTGCTGTGCAGCAGGAATATACTGTCCCCATAAACCCAGACGACGCTCGGTATTGATCCATGAGGGAATTGGCTGATCGGCATGATGTGTAGGCAAATACAGCTGTCCCTTGAGGACGCAAAAACGTTTTTGAATGGGATGCTGCAAAGCCTCATCAAACTGGAATTGTTTTTGCGTGAAATGCTTCATTTTTCTGATTAAAGTATCGGTGCGGTTCAGGCCATACCAATGCGGCAGGCTAAAATCGGCTTCGGCCAGATAATATTTCAGTGCTACTTCCCAATGTTCAATCTGTCCTGTATCGGTATTTAATAACAGAAAATCCAGCTCACCCAAGGTCTTGGCACCCTCAATTTTTTGCAGACTATGACCAAGCAACCGATAGGGATGGTAAACATCATCGAGCAACCAGAACCAGACCAGCATTTCAAAGCGCAGCCCTAAACGCGTGCTTTTTAGTTGCTGCACAAATTCGATTAATTCTTTTGGATGCTGATCAAGAAATTCCAAGCGTGGATGATAATGGTCAAGATGTTGCTGCCAGGTCTGGCTGTAATGCAACTCAAAACGATGTATGAGCTCAAGTTCATCTGGAACATGGGACAGGATATTCGGACTGCCGATAGCAAATGCCAGTTGCCGCACCAAAGGATGTTGATAACGTTGCCATGCTTCTACAAGATTTTGGTTTAAACTGGAAAAGGGCATAGTACAACCTGTGAAAAGTGCAGAAATACAACGGACAGTATCGGAAAACGCTTTATACTACCTGAATTCTGCGGCTAGGGTTGATGTATGAAAGTGTTGTTTTGGCGAAGTCTGGTGGTGCTGTTTGTGATCCTGGGCTTTATCGGTGCAATCCTGCCGGGTATGCCAACAACGGTCTTTTTGATTCTGGCGGCTTGGGCGGCATCTAAAGGCTGGCCGCAAATGGATGACTGGTTATTGAATCATCCCAAATATGGCCCGACCTTAAGAGATTGGCGCGTACATGGTACTGTACCGCGTAAGGCCAAATGGCTGGCCAGTATCATGATGCTGATCAGCGGGATCATCATGCTGTTTACCACGGCACCCTTGGCCGTAAAAGCCTTTACCAATATTACGATGCTGATCGTCGCGATCTGGTTATGGCGACGCCCTGAACCGAATCAGATCATTATTCAGCAAAATACAGTCGATCCAGAAAAGACAGATCTACAAACTCCGCAATCTGTAGATAGTAAATTAAACCCTATAAAACCAAACAAAATAGAGTCTGAGAATAACAAGTCATGAGTACCTTGCATCTGGATCAAGCCGATATCCTGATTGATCTTGCCCAACAAAAACTGTATCTGCCCCGTCTAAACAAGCAATATCTGATTTCCAGTGGCAAAAATGGCATTGGTGAAACTGAAAATAGTAGCAAGACTCCTCGTGGCTGGCACAAGATTGCTGAAAAGTTTGGTCAGAATGCTCCCTTAAATAGTGTATTTGTCGCACGTCAGGCGACGGGTGAAATTTATAATCCTCAATTGGCGGCAGAATTCCCGCAGCGGGACTGGATCCTGACGCGCATTTTATGGCTGAGTGGCCTTGAAGCGGGTTTTAATCAAGGCGAGGGCTGTGATACCTATCAGCGTTATATCTATATTCATGGCACCCCAGAAACCGAAAAGATGGGAGAGCCGTTGTCGCATGGCTGTATCCGTATGCGTAATCCGGAGGTCGCTGAGTTATTTGACTTAGTCGGTGAGGATGCGCTGGTTTATATCTCAGAACAGGCATTGGATTTGGAAATGCTGAATGTTCAACACACCGATTAACATAACGCATCGATTTAAAGTCATGTGAAAATGATTTTTTTTTATGGGCTGAATCTGCCTAGTGGAGACAGTAGAAAAGATTGATTAATCTAATACAGATCGTATTTTTATCGCATGAAATGGGTTAAATGATTATTTGAAGCTTAGATTTGCTGTCATTTTTTGAATAAAAATAAATGACAGTTGCAAGATTACATGAACACAACGTCGAGTATTTTAAAGCTTTGTATAATCCTTAATCAGAATTGCAATACATCGTATGGTTAAGACTAAAACTTCGCAGGGTAAAACACAAAATTTCGCTTCAATTTTAATTTTGAAAATTAAAAAATTTCGGTAGAGACTTAAAAAATAAACAAAAAGTGTTGTTTTTTTTAACAAACAACCTATTTTTTAATCACTCACACCTAAAAAGTGGAAAACATTCCGAAAAGCGTTTGACAGGCTGTGCAGATTCTCTATAATGCACCCATCAAACGATGATAGACGTTTAGAAAGGGCGCTTAGCTCAGTTGGTAGAGCGTCTGCCTTACAAGCAGAATGTCGGCGGTTCGATCCCGTCAGCGCCCACCAAGCTCTTTCATGTTGAGACCTTATAGTTGCAGCGGTAGTTCAGTTGGTTAGAATACCGGCCTGTCACGCCGGGGGTCGCGGGTTCGAGCCCCGTCCGCTGCGCCACTTTAAGATCTTGATTTTCGTTTGCCACAATAGCGACATTGTGTAAATGCAGCGGTAGTTCAGTTGGTTAGAATATCGGCCTGTCACGCCGAGGGTCGCGGGTTCGAGCCCCGTCCGCTGCGCCATTTATACGATAGACCTTTTGAGGGCGCTTAGCTCAGTTGGTAGAGCGTCTGCCTTACAAGCAGAATGTCGGCGGTTCGATCCCGTCAGCGCCCACCAGATTCTTTTGCGATGCAGCGGTAGTTCAGTTGGTTAGAATACCGGCCTGTCACGCCGGGGGTCGCGGGTTCGAGCCCCGTCCGCTGCGCCATTTCAAAAGAAATTAAATTGAGGTCCCTGAGCCTGAATTTAATAAACTAAAGATTGACACTCTTTATCAGGGCGCTTAGCTCAGTTGGTAGAGCGTCTGCCTTACAAGCAGAATGTCGGCGGTTCGATCCCGTCAGCGCCCACCAGATTCTTACGATGCAGCGGTAGTTCAGTTGGTTAGAATACCGGCCTGTCACGCCGGGGGTCGCGGGTTCGAGCCCCGTCCGCTGCGCCATCTTAAGATGAAAAGCTTGGATTCCTGAGATCTGAGTTTTCAAGATACCAAGACTACATTCCTTGTTGGTCTTGCGTCATTTAAAACAACACTGTTGTTTTCTCAGGGCGCTTAGCTCAGTTGGTAGAGCGTCTGCCTTACAAGCAGAATGTCGGCGGTTCGATCCCGTCAGCGCCCACCATATCTTCTTGCTTCAACGCTATTTATTCCTTAGAATCTGATTCTATTATAATAATATTAAGATTTCACGACCATGAGAAATCCCTATCAGCGCAAAGCCGCGACCAAATCCCAAAAAACTGCTTTCGATCCTCAACAGCTTTATAAGCAATATATTGAAGCCATTGTTGCCAATGCTGGCATTTTTGCACTCTACCAAGATGGCTGGGCCTTATGTGCCACGCCGACCGGACAACGCGCATTTGCCTGTTGGCAAAGTAAAGGTCTGGCTCGACTGTTGATTAAAGACAATTGGGAAAATTACGAGATTCAGGAAATTGGTCTCAAGGATTTTGTAGAGAAAGTCATTCCCTTTTTACGTCAGGAAAGTACCATTGTTTCGCTTGACCTGACCCCGGAAGGGCAGAATATTCTGGTGGCACCGGAAAAATTATTACTTGATATTAAAAATTATCTGTATCAGATCTATGTGCAAAAGCCGGAACTGTTTAAAAATCCGGATATGCCTTTGCCTAGGCAGATCCGTTTAAATTAAATTTATTGTTTTTAAAACAGCTTGTTTATTGGAACAATGAATATTCATTCAGTAGCCAGCCACTTATCAAAGCAAAATATTCGCGTAACCAGGAATTATAGCGAACATTCTGGGGTGTGCTGGCACTCAGGCTGATGACTTGTTGATAACCCTGATGTCTGGCAATGGCACGGGCACGAGGGCTATGAAAATTGCTAGTGACAATCGCAATGGGCTCATTTCGATCAATATGTTGCTGTTTTAGGATTGCCTGAGAATATTGCAGGTTCTGTTGGGTACTTCTGCTTTGATCTTCTAAGCTAATGGGGTTTTTGAGCTGCGGATAGTTCGTGTAGATATAACTTTGCATGACTTCAGCTTCGCTCTGTCTCTCCCGGAAATTTCGTCCACCGGTCATAATGATTAAAGTATTTGGATATCGTTCTGCATATTTTGCTGCGGTATCCAGACGATTTTTTAAGATGGGTGAGGGCTGACCCTGATTAATGCCACTGCCTAATACTAAAATCGCTGCAGCAGGTCGTGCCGGAATATTCGGGTTGATTGACATCTGGATATAAACAAAGAAAGCCGCGACACTGATTATCCAGAATAAAAATCCGCCCCAGAGACTGTTCCAGAACAAGGTTCTGAATCGGGAATTCTGTTTCCAGCGCTGAATAGATGAAAAAAATAAGGCGTACAGGATGAGTGCCACCCCAATGAAGATCGACAGGGCAATAGCAAAATGCCTCTGACCTTGGCTCAGTAACCAGATGCTATTGATACATAGGATCAAGCCACAGATCAGGCTGAAACTTCGTTTAAATTGATTGAGCATTCAGGGTTCCTTTTTTCTTATTCATATTCTTATTATTGCTTTTACATCTTCAATAAAAACCGGGCCATTGAGCCCGGTTTTTAGCATATCAGGTTATCTTAATATACATCACGGCGATAACGTCCATCCAGACGTAATTGATCTAACATCGTTTCACCGAGAATCTCAATCAGGGCTTCATCCACATCGCTAGCCATACCATTGATGCTACCACAGACATAAATCACTGCACCTTGAGCAATCCAGGCTTTTAGTTCTTCAGCCTGTTCACGCAGTTTATGGTGTACATAAACTTTTTCCTGCTGGTCGCGCGAGAATGCAAGATCGAGACGTTGCAGGGTCCCCATTTGCAGCCAGGCCTGAATGGTTTCTTCAAAGAAGAAGTCGTGTTCACGCTGACGTTCACCGAAGATCAGCCAGTTCTGGCTATAGTCCTGACGGTTACGCGCACTGAGCAGACTTAATAGTCCGGCAATGCCGGTACCATTACCAATACAGATAATCGGGCGGTTGTCATCAATCAGGTGGAAAGATTCATTGCTGCGAATACGCAGTGCAATGGGCGCATTGAGAGCCGCATGCTGGGTCAGCCAGCCTGAACCCAATCCCAGATTACCACTAGCATCGGTTTGCTGACGTACCACCAGACGTAAAACCTGCTGGCTTGGAATACTGGCAATGGAGTATTCACGTGTTGCCAAAACCGGTAATTGCGTGAGGAGCTGATCCAGAGAATCAAAAGGTTCAGCCTGAGTCAGATCACGATCCCAGAGTGCCTGTTCAATATTCTGTTGCATAGAAGGTACTTGTGTACCCGCTGCTATCTGGTGCTTTTGCATAAATGCATAAATACGTTCTGGGCTATTTCCTGGCTGAATCTCGGCAATATCACCTGCTTGCCAGATGGCTTCATGTTCAGGGGTCAGTTCGATATTGAAAGCAGGCGCACCCAGACTACCCGGATTGAGGACTTCACGTTTACTCAAACTCCAGCGATCAAAGGTCTTATCGATACTCATCGCTTGTAGCTCAAGTCGAGTGACTTGTGCCAGTGCAGTATTCCATTGCTGGATATGCTCGTTATTGGCATTGTCGACTTCAATTGTATTGAATAGCTGCTGGGCACCATTCTGTTTTAACCACTGATCAATACGGTGACCAAAACTGCAATAGCTGTCTGGATATTCCTGAGAACCTAAGGCCAATACCGCATAACTTAAATGGCTGAGATCAGCTTGTGCAGACAGGATTTTTTTCTCAAAAGAAGAGGCCAGATCTGGCGCTTCGCCTGTGCCATAGGTGCTGGCAACAAATAATACCTGTTCGGTTTGCTGTAAATCGGCAAGCGTCAGTTGTTGTACCGGCTTCACTGTTGCCGGTTGACGTGCTTCCTGCAGGGCAGTTGCTGTACGCCAAGCCAGTTGCTCAGAAACCCCTGTTTGTGAGGCATAAGCAATGAGCCACGGTTTAGCATTTTCATTCAGGTTCACTAAAGTCGCACCCTGACGTGCTGCGAGTGTTAAGCGTTTCTGTTTGCGACGTTTCAGATAGAGCATCCAGCCGGTCACAAAGAACAATGGCATTAACAAGGCTGCGAGCATGGTAAAGAACTGGTAGATCGGACCGAAAAAGCTGCCACGATGCACCGGTAACATGCTGCTCATGATTTTTTCGTTGAGCTTTTTATCTTCATACAGCTCGACTTCGCTAAATTCTATTGTCTGGTAATTATAAGTAGCACTGTTTCGTGCACGCTCATGTTGAGCGATCGGATCCACAAAGCTCAGCTGCATTTCGCCATCCGGTTTTTTTGGAAGGTTAAACGTTACGGTAGAATACTTATCTGAAAATTCAGTGTTAAAGCCAATCCAGCTCTGGTCTAGTGCACGGACAGTAGTTTCAGGGCTGAGACCTTCGCGTGCTTCACCTTCAGCACGTGGGCCACGTTCGCCGCCTGGATGTCCTTCACCACGGTTATTGCCGGCATTGGCCTGCATTTCCGGTTGCGGACGCTCTACACCCAGTACCTTAAACATGCCATTGCGCCACCAGTCATAAGACCAGTACAGGCCGGTACAGGCTAAAATCAGGTAAAAAATCACCACCCAGGTTCCCACAACAGCGTGCAGATCCCAGATAAAATTACGGCCTTTCAGCTGAGGTTTTACAAAGAACCATTGCTTGATCGAATGACGTTTCGGCCAGCGCAGGTATAGACCTGACAAGACAAAAAAGATCAGCATCAGGGTACAGGCACCGGTAATCTGTTTACCTACTGGACCAACCGTCAAATTACGATGCAGTTGCTGAATAAACTGGAAAAACTCCCGACCCTTAATCTCTGGTAAGACTTCCGCAGTATACGGGTTGATCATGATGTTCTGACCACGCCGTGCGCCTTCTTTAGCGACATTCACGGTACTCGAAGCACTTGGATCTTGTGCCACGGTAATACTGTTGATCTTCATGTCAGGCGCAGTACGGTTAAAGTGCTGATACAGCTCGGCAGGCGTGAGTTTGTCACGTTGCTGAACCTGAACCGTATAACTGTCGCTATTCATCCATTTTAATATTTGTTGTTCATAGGAATAGATTGCGCCAGTGACCCCCATTATCGAGAGGATTAAACCTGCTGTAATCCCCAGAAACCAGTGGATTTGGAAAAATGTCTTTTTAAACATGGTCGTCAGATTAAGGGTGAGATCTATAAAAGTGGCAAAATTATAACTGAAGTTTAAGCTCGAATTATAGGTGTTGAGGATAATATTTATTCTCATTATCATTTATTGTTTTGAGATTAAAAAAACCTCCATGCCGGGACAGGAGGTTTTTCACTGAAGAAAGAACAGTTTAGATTTGTTTTGCTGCGCCGACTTCTGCTTCCAGATGCTTGCGAATCGTGGCGAAAGAGAAGTTTTTGCTGTCCAGACGTTTCGGCAGGATATATGCACCTTGCTGGCCTTTTACCTTGAAATTGACCAACATGAATTCTGGTGTGTTGTACCATTCATAGATGTCTTTCCAGCTAATCGCCCCAACACCTTCTTGCATGCCCATTTTCTGACGCATCACGATGCCATGTGGTTGTACGCCCAGGCGAACACCTTTGATTTCCTGTACCGGAAATTCATTCATCTTGCGTTTAACATACCATTCCAGACCAAAGGTACGGATCAGGTAATACAACACCACACAGACAATGGCCACCCAGCAGAACACGGTAGAATAGTTCTTCAGGAGCAGAATGCCCAGAATAGAAAGTGCAACAACAGCACCCATGATCAGCCATGCTTTCATGCCAATTTTATTGGTACTACGCCAGATCACCAGCTGAGCATGACGCTGCTCGGCTTCTGAAATTTCATAGTTCACAGGCTGGAGGGTATAAGCGTATAAATTTTTCGCGGTCATAGTGAAATTAGCAGATTTTAAACTGTAAAAAGTTTAGCACTAATTGTACCAATTCAGTGAGTATATTGTTCCAAAATCAGCCAAATTATAATGAACCTAATTCAGTTGCCTGTTCATCACGCTCATGACTCAAACTTTGTTTCAGTTGACTCAACTGCTTTAAAATGCTGAACATTAAAGACAGCTGCTGCAAAATGATCAGGGATTTCTGATCTTGCTCCTGATCTTGAGCCAAGCGCTGTCGAATATGGGGAATCATATTTTGCGCACTTAAATCGGGCATTTCATCTCGTAACAATGCACCACGAATGTTCTCGAGAGCTTTGTCCAGTAAATTCAGAATGTCCTGATCTTCAATTTTTTCCCGGTGTGCGCCCAGTGCAGCAATATAACTGATAAAAGTATGGTTCAGACAAAGGAACTCAAAGGCTAGCGATTTTTGTACCGGATCAATATCCGGTTCAGTGGCCAATGTCGAAATCAGTGAGGCTACCTCGGCATCGGTATTATGAGCAGCACGGCGCACAATCCGATATTTCAGGCCGTTATTACGTCCTGACTTATACTGCTCGATCACTTCGCTCAAATAATCCGCTTCTGCTTGCAAGCTGCGTTTGATACTTCGAGGCAAACGCCGGAACTTCCAGTCCGGGAAAATAAAGCTGACGCCGAACCAGGCAATCGCACAGCCAATCAAGGTGTCGATCATACGCGGGATGGCCGCGGCATAGCCCATACCATCCAGATTGAAGTTGATCAGCGCTAAAATCGTGATAAAGGCGGTGGCCTGTGCATACTGTTTACTGCGCAATTCAAAGAACAGAATCCCACTCAGTACCAGAAGCAATAATTGTCCTTCGATGGAAGGCACAAAATACAAAATGGCATAACCTAGAATAATACCGACCAACGTACCGACAATACGCAGACGTAAACGGCGTTTGGTGGCGTTAAAGTTGGGCTGGCTGACAAAGAGTGCGGTCAATAAAATCCAGTAACCATATTCAATATTGCTGACCTGTACGAAGATATAGCTGATCAGCAGCACAATCGACAGGCGAATGGCATGCCGGAACAGCACCGATTCGGGTGTCAAATGCTGTTTAATCCGAATCTTGATGTCATCCCAGCCTTTCAGGTCATCATCTCTGAGCTGGTTTTCGATATGTTTGAAACGCTCGGACTTGATACTTTGCTCGGTTTCCAGATTGCGTAACTGGGCATCAATCGATTTCAGGTTTTGAAACAGCGCAAACAGGGCACTGATCCAGACCTGATCATACTGCTGCTCCTGACGTAACTTATCCAGAGACTGTCTCAGGTTATCAAAGGCATGCTTGAAGCGCTGGTTATGTACATAAGGTTTGCGCATCAGCAAACTTTCACTCAGGTCCTTACAGGCTTTGCCCTGAATTGACATGATGCGCTGGAAGCGGAACAGGATATCGCTATGCTGGAAAATCTTGGCCAGTTTCTGATAATCAATATGCGCTGAATCGGCACGTTCATGAATATCCTGCGCGACAAAATAATATTGCAGGCTGCGACGGGTGTCTTTTTGCCCCCGGTCACCTTTCAGGCGAGTCAAAAGGGCAGTTTTCATCTCATTAAAAATCGCAATCAGTTTCCCATTTTCAAGCGAGAGTTCAATCATGCTTTGCTGATAGCTTTTCGGGGTCATGTCCACATCAAACAGATTGGACTTGGCATATAAAAAATCACCGAGAGCAGAATAGGAAATGGCAAGCTTGTCTTGCGCCAGTCGGGCAGGGAAAATCAGGAAACTGATGGTCGACAGCAGACCGTACCACATCGCGCCGATGACCAATAAACCAGCCTGTTTATACCATTCATCAAACAGCTCCACCCCGAGCATGGAATAAACGGAAATCACCAGACAGCCGTAGGAAATCGTGGCATAGCGTCGCCCTAGTGAACCCAGCAAAATCAGGGCAATACAGGACACAATTAAGGCCAAGGCAAACAGCAAGGGATAAGGAAAAAGCAGATATACGCCTACTGCCGTAATAAAGAAGCCAATGTAGGTGTAGAGCAGATTTAAAATCCGCACCGAAAAGCGGTCATCAATATCGCTTAAACCAGCTGCGACCACCCCTAAAGTCAATGGGATCGTCATCAATTGTTGTCCCATAAAATAGGGAAAAAAGGCGGTACCTGCAAATGCCGTCATCATGCGCAGGTTATACATCAAGGTCGTGTTATAGGTGGTTTGCTTGAGACGAGTGAGCCAAGATTTCAAAGGTCGTCCTTTATACTGCAGTCTTAGAGCTGAATCTGAATAGGCTAATGAAAATAGTATATTTATAAATCTTCATTTCAGGCTAAATCATACTATGCACTGTGTTAATTTGTCTGCATATTAGCGCTTTAAATCTTCATGCTTATGACATCGAATAAAATAGTACAACAACCTTATGCCATGTCCTGGATAGTTTTGCTGGCGACCTTAAGTGCACTCGGGCCTTTATCCATTGATATGTATCTTTCGGCCTTACCGGCTATGGCAGCAGATTTTGGTGTCAGTACCCAAATGGTTTCTAACAGCCTGCCGGCTTATTTCTTCGGTCTGGCGATCGGGCAACTGATTTATGGTCCGATCAGTGACCGGATTGGGCGTAAACCGCCACTGTATTTTGGGCTGTGTTTATACATTGTGGCAAGTTTGCTGTGTGTCTTTGCGCAGGATGAATGGAGTCTGATCGCTGCACGGATTCTGCAAGCCTTAGGTGGCTGTGTCGGGGTGGTCATGGCACGTGCTGCAATTCGTGATCGCCTGGATATGCATTCAGCAGCTCAGGCCTTTGCCAGCATGATGATTGTGACTGCGATTGCACCAATCATCGCTCCAAGCCTGGGGGCCTGGGTATTGATGTTTTATGAATGGAACGTGATCTTCTTGGTGTTGATGGGCTGCGGTCTGTTGAGTCTAGCCTGTGTACACTTTCTTTTTAAAGAAACCCTGGAGCCAGAACGCCGTCTCAAGCTGAACTTTCAACAGGTTATAAGTTTGTACCGGTGCATTTTTCAGGATCCAAGCTTTCGACGTCCGCTCTATGCCGGCTGTTTTTCCGGTGCGGTGATGTTCTGTTATATCAGCGCTTCTTCTACCATTCTGATAGATCGTTATCAGCTGACTGAGCAGCAGTTTGCTTATGCCTTTGGTGCCAATGCCTTCGGGATCATGCTGTTTTCGACCTTGAATAAACGTCTGGCTGGGCGATTCTCGATATTACAGCGCTTGAAAATCGGCACCTGTCTGCAGTTTACCGGTGTATTAGGGTTAATCTTGCTGGGCTGTCTGGACGTCGATTCTGTGTTCTGGGTGTTGTTAGGCATGTTTATTGTGGTGGCAGCCCTTGGGTTTACTGGTCCGAATGCCATGGCTTTAGCAATGGCTAAACAGGGCGAGCGGGCAGGAACTGCAAGTGCCATTATGGGCAGTATGCAATTTGTCTGTGGTTTATTGGGCGGTGTATTACTGAATTTTCTGATCTGGCATGCTTTACTGAATATGGCATTGATCATGCTGGTTTTTGTCGGTATTTCTGCTTGGGCGATTTTTAAAATCAACATGCCCAGCCTAAAAAATGCATAGATGCTGGCTGCCTCTCAGATAATAAAAATACTGGTCTGGACAGAGGGCTAAGCAAGTTGGCTTAGCCCTGCTTGCATCACTCATCGATAAACACGGCAAATTCTTCTACGGGAACGCGCGGGGTAATAAAGCTGTTAATAATTTGCTCTGGGTCGGCATAACCCAGTGCCATACCGCAGACCAGCTCTTCATCATCGGGTGCGCCGACCAGATCAAGCACGATCGGGTGAAAGTGATTCCAGGCTGCCTGCGGGCAAGTGTCCAGACCGTGGGCTTTTGCTGCCAGCATAACATTCTGGATCATCATGGAAACATCCATTTTGGACCCAATCGCCAAAGACCGATGTACAGTAAAAAATAAGCCGACAGGGGCATCAAATAATTCAAAATTACGCAGCTGCTGACGCGCCATTTTTTCCTTTTCGCCTTTTTGAATATTCAGCAAGCCATATAAACCCCAGCCATTTTCACGACGACGTTCAATAAATGGCGAGATCCATTGTTCAGGATAGTAGGCGAAAGTTTCCTGATACTGCTGTGACAATGCAGGATTTGCATAGATTTGCATTTGTGCCTGACAGACACGTTGCACAAGTTCATCGCGCTTTTTACCTGTTACCACATACACCTTCCAGGGTTGGGTATTGGTTCCTGAGGGTGCGCGGCTGGCAACCGTCAAAATCTCTTTTAAGGTGTCTGTACTAACGGGGGTATTTAAAAAAGCACGCACTGAATGGCGAGAGGTGATGGTGTGATCTATAGCATGAACAAGATTTTGATCCATTATGGGGTCCAGTCGAATATCCTTATTGAGTTTGCAATGACTATAAACTAAACAAACAGAAGGGGGGATAGGAAAATTTCATTCTTGGCCGTCTGAAAAAACAATTTGTCAGCAAAATGACTTGAGGAATGAAATTTCGCATTCTTTTAGCTAAACATAAATCGCCTCAGTGATAGCAATCGATTTACCCATAATGTTGGTCTTTGATTTAAAAAATGGCTTAAAACCCAAGTGCTTGAACCATTCAACAATAACAATTTCAAACAGAGAACTGGTTTATTTTGACTGCAAATCAAGATAATTTAATTTCAAGATCCCTGTTTCATTCCGTGTCGAGTAAAAGATTAATATTTTTTTTGAATTAAAATATAGATTAATCTTCATATAAAAATGAGAATTTATAATTATTTTTTATAGGTAAATTAACTATTGCTAATAAAAAGAAATAAAACTTGATACAAAGAAACAGCATAATGTACGACTTTTCATCTTAATTCATGCATTTTGTGATTAAGATCTGTTTTAAATAACGCGATTCCAGATGGCTTGAATGAAGTCTTTAGGTTGAAAGCACTCATCAAGCACTGAATGTTTTTTTGAGCTTAAAACACAGTTTTTTTACCAACATGCGCGTCTGTTTGAAAATTGTCTGCAATTTTCCAACAGACTGAGTATCGGAATAGAAAAGGTGTTGCTTTTATAAATCTCTCATTTGTTGAATATGATCGTGATGATGATATTCATAAGTTTAAAAGAGATGATAAATCGGTTTGTTTTTCTAATGGTGATAGATCAAATCAGGATATTTCCAGATAAAGATCTAATGAGCGAGCTAGAGATCTAGCGCACTCCCTCACTTTTAGAACAATAAAAAATTCAAAATCATCTTGGGCAAAAAATTATGGATTTTACTTTTAACGCATTTTATACCTTGATTGCCGCAGTCATTGTTTTGTTACTCGGCCGATTCCTGGTTAATAAAATCGATTTTTTAAGACGTTACAATATTCCTGAGCCGGTTGCGGGCGGTTTGGTTGCGGCGATTATCTCATTGCTGGTGCATTCATTGTGGGGATATAGCATCACCACCAGTGCAGAATTACAAACCAGCTTTATGCTGATTTTCTTTGCTTCGATTGGTCTGAGTGCCAACTTTTCCAAGTTGCGTGAAGGTGGGATCGGTCTGGTTATTTTCCTGTTTGCTGTTTCGGCTTTCATTATTTTGCAAAATGCGGTCGGCATGAGTCTGGCAACATTATTGGGTATTGACCCATTGATTGGCCTGATTGCAGGCTCAGTTACCTTAACCGGTGGTCATGGTACTGCGGGTGCATGGGGGGAAATTTTTGAAGTTGAACATGGTATTCAAGGTGCTTTGGCACTAGGTATGGCCAGTGCGACTTTTGGATTGATTATCGGCGGTATTATTGGCGGACCTTTAGCCAAGTTGCTGATCAACCGTTATAACCTGGCGACTGCGCGTACCGATCAGCAAATTGAAACGCGTGACAATACGCCAATGGACAGCACCACCAGCGAATATGTACCGTTTGAATATCCGCATCAGGTGCGTTTAATTACCGCTGATAATGCAATCACGACCTTGGGTCTATTTGCAGGCTGTTTGGCTTTTGCAGAGTTTATGACGGGTTTCAGTAAAGGTACTGCATTTGAACTGCCAACATTTGTCTGGGCATTGGCGGGTGGTGTCATCCTGCGTAATGTACTGGAAGGTGTTTTCAAAGTTCAGATTTTCGATCGCGCGATTGATGTGTTCGGTAATGCTTCATTGTCGCTGTACTTGGCGATGGCACTGTTATCATTGAAATTATGGCAATTGGCTGACCTTGCAGGACCACTGATGGTAATTCTGGGTGCACAGACCATCACCATGGCTTTGTATGCCGGTTTTGTAACTTTCCGCATCATGGGTAAAAACTACGATGCTGCGGTACTTGCAGCAGGGCATTGTGGTTTCGGTATGGGCGCAACGCCAACAGCGGTTGCCAATATGCAGGCGATTACCAATATGTATGGTGCGTCGCATAAGGCCTTCCTGATTGTTCCATTATGTGGTGCGTTCTTCGTTGACTTAATCAATGCTACTGTTATTCAGATGATTTTGAAGTTTTTTGCATAATTTTTATGCCTGATACGATGAGTCATAGGCTCATAAGGATGTGACATGAATGATCAGTTAAATGAAACCTTACTCGGCTGGATTAATGCCCTGAATGGCCCTTTATGGGATTTTCTGGTGGTGTTTCTGGTCGCAGTCGGTATTTTCTACACGATCATGACGGGTGCAGTACAAATTCGTTTGTTCTGGCACAGCATGAAAGTCATGAAAAATAGCCGTGGCAAGGTTCAGGATACGCACGGCATTACCCCGTTTCAGGCCTTTGTCACTGGACTGGCAAGCCGGGTCGGGGTGGGCAATGTCGCGGGTGTTGCCATTGCGATTGCAATTGGTGGCCCCGGTGCCGTATTCTGGATGTGGTTTACTGCCTTTCTGGGCATGAGTTCTGCTTTTGTTGAATCCTCTTTGGCCCAGTTGTTTAAGGTGCGAGATAACAAAAACCAGCAATTCCGTGGTGGACCAGCTTATTACATTACCCAAGGCCTGAAACAAAAATGGCTCGGGATTGTCTTTGCGATTGCATTGATCACGACTTATGGTTTTGTCTTCAATGCAGTTCAGGCCAATGCCATTACCGGAGCGACTTCTCATGCTTGGGGCTGGGATCAGGCGAACCTGATTCTGCCATTAGGCGGCCTGAATCTGGAAATTTCCTGGGTCGGATTGTTTCTGGTCTTGATGACTGCGGTGATCATTTTTGGTGGGATTAAACGGATTGCAAAAGTTGCTGAAAGCTTTGTGCCGTTTATGGCTGTGCTTTATCTGGCTGTGGCTTTGTATATTGCGGTCATTAATTACGATCTGCTCCCATCCATCTTCCAGCTTATTTTCAGTAAAGCCTTTGAGTTTAAAGCCGCCGCTGGTGGTTTCTTTGGTGCCATGGTATCTATGGCCATGATGATGGGCATCAAGCGTGGTCTGTTCTCTAACGAGGCAGGGATGGGTTCGGCACCGAATGCTGCAGCAGCTTCCGATGTCAAACATCCGGTCAACCAGGGTCTGGTACAGATGCTCGGGGTATTTGTAGATACCTTTGTGGTGTGTTCATGTACCGCGATTATTATTCTGGTTTCAGGACTGTATGAAAATGCAGGCTTTGAAGGCGTGACCTTGACCCAGATGGCGCTTGAAAGCCAAATTGGTGCCTGGGGCGATGACTTCCTGGCTTTGATTCTGTTCCTGTTTGCCTATTCTTCGATTATCGGTAACTATGCCTATGCCGAAGGAAACGTCCAGTTCATCAATAACAATAGTCGGGTGATGTTGATTTTCCGCTTATTTGTATTGGTCATGGTGTATTTCGGTTCTATCGCCAGTGTGCCGTTGATCTGGAATATGGCAGATCTGTTCATGGGTGTCATGGCAAGTATCAACTTGATTGCGATCCTGTTGCTGATGCCATTCCTGCTGATGCTACTCAAAGACTATACCGGTCAGCTGAAGCGTGGTGTGAAAGAACCTGAATTTAAACTGGATAACCATCCTAAATTTAAAGATAAGGTTAAATCAGATATCTGGTAAGACTTGAAGCAAAAAGCCCCGATCATTCGGGGCTTTTTTTGTGCCAAAGTTTTCTTTAGAAGAAATTTAAATAACTTTGATAAAGCACGAAGCCCAAAATCAGGCTGAACCAGACCGGTAGTTTTGAGCGTAGCAGGGCAATCATCACCGCGACAAAGACCAGGTCGGAACCATAGCTAAAATAGCGTTGTGAAAGATCCAACAATAAATATAGTAACAAACCCACCACTGCAGCATTGATGCCCATCACCGCCTGATGAATATGGCGCTGCTGCATCAACCATGACCAGTAGGGCAAGGTGGCAAAAATCAGGAAAAATGAAGGTAAAAAGATTACGCAGGTCGCTAGTACTGCATTCAGCCAGACATAGGGCGTCCAAGGCAGCAAAGCACCAATATAACTGGCAAAACTGAATAAAGGCCCCGGCATAAGCTGGGCAAATGCATAGCCAAGATCAAAAGATTGTGCACTCACTAAACCAGTCGTGACAAAGTCCTGATGTAACAAAGGCAGAATCACATGACCGCCACCAAACACCAGCGAGCCAGTCTGATAAAAATTGGAAAAAAATTGCAGCTCCGATTCACCCCATAATTTTCCAGCTAAGGGCAGCAGCAAAAATGGCAGGATAAATGCCAGTAACCAATAAGGTGCAGCGGCAGATCGAATATAAGGCGAGCTGATTGCTGTTTTGTTAATTTCTTTAGGTTTTGAATCTGATGGGGAAAAATATCCAGCCAAGAGTCCACAGATTGCGCCCAGCATAATCACCAGAATCTGATTAAAACTCACTGAAACCACCATCAACAATATGACAGAGAGGATTAAGACAGCGTATTGCCAAGCCGATTTACAGAAGCTTCTCAGCATTTGCCAGAATGCCCAGGCGATGACAGAAAATACAATTAACTGGATGGTATGAAAGCTGTTTGAGTTTAAAATATGAAAATAGCTTTGACCCAAGAGTGCTACCAAGGTCATCAGAATCATTGAGGGCAGGGTAAAACCCAGCCATGCGATCACGGCACCAGTATAGCCCCGTTGCAGATAACCGATCGACAGCCCCACCTGACTGCTGCTCGGCCCGGGTAAAAGTTGCGCCAAAGCGACCAGTTGACTGTACTGGGTGTCATTCAACCATTGCAGTTGGGTCACAAATTTTCGGTGAAAAAACACCAGATGCGCCGCTGGACCACCAAATGAAATGCAGCCCAGTTGCAGGAAAATCAGGAAAATCCGATACAGTGAGATTGAAGACATACAGTTATGGGAAAAATGAAGATAAAGTAGCTGAACTGTATGACAGTTTTACGAAATTCTACAGACTATTTATGCATGTGTTTATACACTATGCTGCTTTAGATTAATGAGGACATTCTCTGCATGCAGAAATATGTGTTGAGTATGGTGATACTGGGTACATTTGGCCTGAGTGCTTGCCAAACGACCCCAATGACAGCCCAAGCGGCGACCGGTCATCTACAACCTGCTGCACAACGTGGAGAAGCTCAGGCACGTCCGAATCAAATTAATTTTCAAAAGATCAAGCAAACCCAACAGCGTCCGGTAGTTGCTTTAGTCCTAGGCAGTGGCGGTGCGCGTGGTTATGCGCATATTGGTGCGCTGGAAGTACTGGAACAGGCGGGTATTCAACCAGATTTTATTGTCGGAACCAGTGCGGGCAGTATTGTAGGCTCCATTTATGCGAGTGGCAAACCGGCGATTGAACTGCGCAATATTGCTCTCAGCATGCGACCGAATGATGTCCGTGATATCAAACTGGCCAGAAAAGGTTTTTTTGATGGCAAAAAAGTTGAGGACTATGTCAATTTGCAGGTCGATCAAACTCCGCTTGAAGCCATGAAAATCCCGATGTTTGTGGTAGCAACCGCGCTGAAAGAAGGCAAGAAAGTCGTTTTTAATTATGGTAATACCGGACAGGCGGTACGTGCTTCAGTCTCGATTCCGAGCATGTTTATTCCGACTATTATTCAAGGTAAAGAATATGTAGATGGTGGTCTGGTCAGTCCGGTGCCGGTCGATGTGGCACGTGAGCTGGGAGCCGATATTGTGATTGCGGTGGATATTCTGGCACAGCCCATTCACACGGAAACCACCAATGTCTGGGGACTGTTTAATCAGAACATTAATATTATGCAGCAACATCTGGCACATGAAGAATTAAAGCATGCAGATGTGGTGATTCAGCCGGACTTACGCGAAAAAGGCCATATCTTTGATGTACGTGGCAGGGAACTCACCATGCAGGCTGGTGCCGAGGCGACCCAGTTAAAGTTGATGGAAATTTCACAAGCCTACCGAAAACATGATTATGCTCAAGGACATCGCATTCCACAGTTTGTGGTACATGAACATCAAGCTCAATAAATCTTTTTTTTGAAATTTCTGTTTATCCCTATATCGCAGTATAGGGATATTCAATCAAAAGGATAACGGATCATCGGCTGTAACGCTTAACTGATTGTTATAAAAGCTAAGATGATTGCTTATGTGTATCAGTCAGTCGGAATTATCGCAAAAGATAAAATTAATTTTAAATATAACAAATTGAATTATAAGTATATTGTTTTAAATAATAAGCCTTATTTGTCTTAAATTAAAATTTTAATATTATTATTCGTATACTTAAGTTGATCAAATATTCAAAAGCATCGATGTTCATGCCAGAATGCAGTTTGAAAAGATCACTACACAGATGTAGACATCATGATGCATATTAAAATTGGACAGCAGGTCAAACTGGCACAATTCGAACACTATATTTTTACAGTGACCGCGACCCATCAGGATGGTTCTTTTACCGTTGAAACGACCTTGGATGGTCAACAAATTTTAAGTTATCAGAACGTGGCGCAGGAAATGCTCAGGCCAGTGATGCTTTAAATCACGCAGAGCCTTTTTATTTTCCTGAATTATTTTTGTTCAGCGCTTAAAACAGTGAAAAATTCTCAGTTGCTGTGTGATCAACCCCAGATAAATAAGTGTTGATTTATTGGCACTTAACTTTCTAACTGAGATTTTAAGCAATTAAATATATTTTTTTCTGTATGAATACATTTTCTATATCAATAATTGTGATGCTTCATTTGCCGAATTGAACATTTTATTCATGTTAAAAACGCTATAATAATAAACGATAACCTTGTCATTCAAAGAGTTCAAAGAAAACGATGGCCCCTTTAGATCAAATTGCAGCAGTGTCGGATGACCAGTCAGAGTTAACGATGTCAGTTCTCATGACGCCAGATATGGCAAATTTTTCAGGAAATGTTCATGGTGGAACCATTCTGAAATTATTGGATCAGGTGGCGTATGCGTGTGCAAGTCGCTATTCGGGTAGTTATGTCGTGACCTTATCTGTAGACAAGGTGAATTTTAAAGAGCCGATTCACGTTGGTGAGCTGGTTACCTTTCTGGCCAGTGTGAATCATGTTGGCCGTACTTCAATGGAAATCGGGATTCGTGTAGAAGCCCAGAATATTCAAAAGAGAACGGTACGTCATACCAATAGCTGTTATTTCACCATGGTTGCGGTGGATGAAAATGGTAAACCAAAACAGATTCCAGCTTTGAACCTGGACAATGACTGGAAACGTTGCCGTTTTGAAGCAGCAGAACAGCGTAAAGTCGCGCGTTTGCAAGAAAATCATCATCCTTCATGCAGCATTTATAAAAAGACTGCACAGAGTTAAGTTAAATCGTGATTGAGAAAAGACCTTCATATGAAGGTCTTTTTTTTGCATCAATTTCAGTTTTTCACTGGAGCTTTGTTATTTTTTACCCTAATATAAAACGATACGTATCGTTTCGATTTTTAGATCTTAAAAGTTAAGTAGAAAAATATGAGCAGTGACGAAAAAAGTTCCCGACGACAGCAGTGCATTTTACAGGCGGTCGCAGATGCGCTGGCAGAATGTGAATATCATCAGCTGACGATTGAAGATGTAGCGGCACGTGCCGGTGTTGGCAAGTCCACGATTTATCGATGGTGGAAACATAAATCGGAACTGGTGCTGGACACTTTCAAACAGCATACAGCTTCGGTATTTGAGCTGGATACCTCTAAAAGCCTGAAAAGCAATCTCATTCAACAACTCGGTTCTTTATCTCAAGCGCTGAATCATCCGGTCGGTCGGGCTTTGCTGGTAGTGATTGCCAATCACCGCGAACTGGCAGGTGAGTTCTTTCAGCAATATCTCTTGCCACGTCGGCAACAGACCCATCAACTGATTCAGCAAGCGATTGAACGGGGAGAAATCCGCGCTGATTATCCTTTTGATTTGATGCTGGATACCTTATACGGCCCGATTCATTACCAGATCATTTTTTTCAACCGGATTCCAGATGAACACTATATCCAGAATCTGGTCGAGTTGGCCTTGCATCCGGTCACTGTTCAAGCCTGAGTTTGTGCTATTTCCCTACAAATTTTAAGAGTTGGTGATTATGTCAGTTAGCGCTGAGCGGTTATGGAATCGCTCATTTATCTTGTGCTTATTCAATAATTTTTTCCTGTTTGTTTATTATTTTGCCTTACTGACCATCTTGCCGATTTACATCATGAAAGATCTGGGCGGTTCGGTAAAAGAAGCGGGTCTGGCGCTGACACTATTTTTGGTCTCTTCGATTGCGGTTCGGCCATTTTCCGGCATGATCATCGAAAAGCTCGGCAAGAAAATCTCGATGCGCGGTGCAGGCGTGATTTTTGCCTTATTTTCCTTTAGTTATTTGCTGGTAGATAGCATGTGGTCGCTGTTGCTGGTGCGTTTTTTACATGGTATCTGGTTCAGTATTCTGACCACGGTGGCAGTACCCGTCGCTAATGAATTTATTCCTGAACAGCGCAAAGGTGAGGGCATGGGCTATTTCGTCATGTCGACCAATCTGGGTGTGGTTTTTGGGCCCTTGCTGGCATTGACCGTAATTCAGTTCACCAGCTTCAAAGTCTTATTTGGCATTCTTGCCGTTATCATTTCTTTGGGGCTCATTTTCTGTTGGATGCTCAAAATCACAGAGTTACCAAAACCTGAAGCTATAAGCACAGAAAAAACCAGCTTGAGCTTGCAGGATATTCTGGAAGTCAAAGTTCTGGCGGTAAGTTTTGTGGCTTTACTAACCGCTTTTGCCTACTCGGGCATCATGAGTTTTATTACTGCATTTAGTGAAACCAAGCAGCTTTTGGGCTATACCAGCGTATTCTTTATTGTATTTGCAGCATCCATGTTGCTGGTCAGACCTTGGGTTGGAAAGATTTATGACCGTAAGGGACCCAGTGCGGTGATTTATCCTTCATTTATTTTCTTTGCCATTGGTCTGGTGATTGTCAGTCTGATTTCCAATCAATGGATATTATGGTTGTCGGCAGTGTTTATTGGCATCGGTTATGGTTCACTATTCCCATGTTTGCAGACCTTGGCCATTCAGTCGGTCGACAAACAGCGTATGGGACATGCGATTTCAACCTTCTTTACCCTGTTTGATCTGGGTTTAGCGATCGGTTCCGTAGCCATGGGGGTATTGATTGCCTATTGGGGCTTTGAAACTACTTATGTTTTGAGTGCCGCACTCGTCATTGTGACGATATTGGTTTATCGTCAGTATGTTGCCAAAAAGCAAAATAAGCGCCCGGCAAGTTTGGAGTTATAAAATGGAATTAAGGCATTTACGTTATTTCGTTACGGTGGCGCAGAAACTGAACTTTACCCGTGCCGCGGAAAAATTAAATACGGTACAGCCTTCATTGAGCCAGCAAATCAAGGATCTGGAACGTGAGGTTGGCGTACAGTTGCTAGAGCGGAATAACCGTAAGGTCGGGCTAACTGAAGCTGGACAGGCGTTTTTAAAAGAAGCTTTACTGAGTCTTGAGCATGCAGAGCGCGCCATTCAGACTGCCAGACAGATCGCCAATGCGCAGCAGGACCAGCTGAATATCGGTTTTGTCCCGGTCGCGGAAATGAAAGTCTTTCCTTATATCATGCCGAATATCCGCGCACATTTTCCTGAACTGAAAGCACAGTTTCATAGTCTGACCGATGCAGAACAGTTTAGTGCCTTAAGAAATGGACAGATCGACATTGCCTTTACCCGATATCCGGGGCAGTTGAGTGAATTTGATTCGATCCGCATTTTTGATGAGCCTTTAACCCTGATCGTGCCGAAAGATTCCCCGGCTGCGGCCTTGCCCTATGTCAGTATCAAGGGTTTTGAAAATCAGGACTTTGTGATTAGTGATGAGCAGTCCTCACCGCAACTGCATAAGCTGATTCAGGATTTTTTTAAGCAGTCCAAATTAAAGGTAAATGTGGTGCAGTATTCCACCAATATCCTGCTCAATGTCAATCTGGTAGGGATGGGTGTGGGCTGGAGTCTGGTGCCGGCTTATGTGATTCCATTGCTCGGCGATAATATTGTGGTGAAAAAGACCCTGGAACCGTTGCCAATGATTGGACTATATGCCAATTATCGCAAGGATCAAAAACATGTGGTGATTGATCTGATTTTAAAAGTATTAAAAGAAAAGTTTTGTGTGGATCTTTTCTAATATCTGCATCGTTGAGCAGCCCAGATGAAAAGCCGTGCGACAGAAATGATCTGTAGCACATCCTTTTAAATAGGGAGACTAAATCGCTTTATACTGAACATCTAACAATAAAAAACCGGTTGAAGCAGGATGATGAAGCTCTATAACAATCCGCAATCACGTGGCCTAACCTTGTTGCCTTTGCTGAAAGAATTGCAGATTGAAGACCAGATTGAACAGGTGGAAGTCGCCTATGAGCATATGCATCAGCAGGCGTATACACAGATCAATCCGATGGGAAAAGTTCCCTGTCTGGTAGATCAGGATGTCGTCATTTCAGAAATGGCTGCCATTTTTATCTATCTGGCAGATAAATATCGTGACAAAGGATTGGCACCTGCTTTGGATGATCCGAAGCGTGGGGCGTATTTAAAATGGATGTTTTTCTGTCATGGACCCTTCACCGAATATATCGATATAAAAAATTTGCAGGTGTCGCCAGAAAATATTGAAAAGAATCGGAGAAGTTTAAGTTTTGGGAATGAAGCAGCCGTATTTGATTTTCTGAAACAGGGCATCGGGCAGGCCAGTCCCTATCTGTTGGGCGAAAAAGTCTCGGCGGCGGATCTCTATGTGGCTTATTGTTTAATTTTCGCGATCTCTGCGATAATTTTACCGCCATTTGACGAGTTCAAACCCTTCCTGCAGCAGATGGCTCGCCGTGATTCCCTGAAAGATATTCCGTGGTTTCAGGAATACCAAGTCTAATTCCTCGGTCTATATATCTTGATATGGAGATCTAAAACAATAAAAAAACCACGCCGAAGCGTGGTGAAAAGTGACTCTAATATTATTTCAGGTAAAGCTTTTTAAATAGTTGCTGGCTGGTACTTTCCATCGACTGTGGAATGGCTAGCGCAGCCACGAAACGGTCAGGACGCAAGATTACAACGGATTCAGACGTGTTACCAAACCAGGAGCGGATATCTATGCCGATATCACCAATGGTAATGACATCTTGATACTCTTTGCGCTGGTTATTTTGCAATTGCACCGCAGGAATTACCTGGATGAATTTCACGCCGAGCGATTTCCACTGTTGCAACGTCTCCGGACTAAGACCCCATTTCGGATCGACACCCCAGGCAATAATCGCAAAATCATTGCCGATCATTTCATCCAGTAATACGGTTTCACCTGAAGCCAGCTGAACCTGAGGCTGGATAAACATCTTGCCAACCGGAGAGTTCTTGGCTCCGTTACTTAAAAGTGCGCCGTCATGATATTTCGGCATCGGCTTGAAACGCATTTCCAGCAGGTATTGTTTGATCGGCTTGATATAGTTCAGGGCATAGGCAATGCCGTCACGAACAAAACCTTGCCATTTTTTCGGTGGTGCCAATACGTGACCTGCCATCACCGACAGGTCAATCATCGCCTTGGCATGGTCTTTACGTTCGATCTGATAAGAATCTAAAAGTGCTGGGCCAGCTTTGCCTTGAACAACCAGCGCCATTTTCCAAGCCAGATTAAAGGCATCACGCATACCGCTGTTATAACCCTGACCTTGCCATACCGGCATAATGTGCGCTGCATCACCGGCAAGTAAAATACGGTCGACACGGAACTTGTCCGCAATACGAGCATTATGGGTATAGACACGCTGACGGATCACTTCGATACCATCTGTGCTTGGTAAAACCTTAGAAAGAAGTTTGGCAATATTTTCCGGTTTGCTCAGTTCTTCCTGCGTTTCACCCGGCATAACCATAAATTCAAACCGGCGAATACCATGTGGCAATGCGGCTGATACATAAGGACGAACCGGATCACAACATAAGTAAATATGTGGTGTAGCAAGCGGATCATTCTCAAGGTCAATCACGATCCATTGATTCGGTACGGTTTCACCTTCAAAGGCAATGCCCAGGTTGCGGCGCACATATGAATTACCGCCATCACAGGCAATCAGATATTGAGCGCGGATGGTTTCTGCATCGCCCTCTTTATTTTGCAGATTGAGTGTTACGCCGTCAGCATCTTGACTAAACTGGGTCAATTGACGAGAAAATAGCACTTGGGTGTTTTTATATTGCTTTAAGCCTTGCAGTAGGACGTTATCGACTTGTGGCTGAATAAAGGCATTACGGCGCGAGAAACCAAACTCACGTGTTAAAGGCTGAATATCTGCAAAACAGCGACCTTTAGGCGTCAAGAAGCGCATCGCATGATTCGGAGTGGTATGCGGTAAGACTTGATCGACTAAACCCAAAGATTGAATGGTACGTAAGGATTCATCATCGATTCCAATCGCACGTGGATAATCAATCAAACTATCCAGTTGCTCGACAATCGTGACAGCTACGCCTTGCTTGCTCAGATAGTTGGCAATGGTTAAGCCGACAGGGCCGGCGCCAAGGATTGCCACTTCAGTAGTGTAATTAGTATTGCTCATAGCGAATGTCCACTCAATCGACTTGCATTTGATGCTATTAAGGGACAGTTAGAAGCCAGAAACAAGTTAGGCAATAGTAGCTTAAGTATATGGATAATATTGGATTGAAATAGGTGGTTTTTGAATAAATAATTGATTTTAATTATAAAAATAATAAAAATTTGATAGCCTGTATTAATTCTATGATCAGTTTTGACTATGGTGATAAATAGATTTTATGCAATAAAAATGCTGAACCAGCATCAAGCATGATTCAGCATAGAATAATATCGGGGGCAGTATAGGACAAAGCCTACTGGAGAATTACTGTCCCTGATATCTTCATTGAAGGATTAAACGAGTTGTTCAATCACTTAACGTGCAGCAGGTTTTGCAGGTGTCGTAGTTTCCGCAGCAGCTTCAGAGGCAGCAGGCTGCTCTGCAGATGCGCCTGCAACAGGAGCATTCGATTCAGGTAATTCCTGGGTAGTCACAATCACTTTTTCTTCTGCAGTGGTGGTTTTCGCATCTGTAGTTTTACTATCAGCAAAACTGGTGGCTGCAGCAGCAGTAAGCGTAGTGGCAAGTAAGATTTGTGCATATTTCATTTTTGGCATCCTTTTATTCATGTCATGTAATCTGCCGAGCTGACCATCACATCAATTCGACAGATGCCCATCCTAAGCACTGAAATTTTACTGAGCAAATCAATTAACAAAAGCGACACGCAGGGAATAACCCAGCAGATACAAAACTGAGAAAGTTGTTTTATTTCTGTTAATTATGCGGAGTTTTATTTAATGAAAGTGTGTGTGAATATTTCAAGAATCCAATTTGAAATAAAAGTTAACATAGAAAATTGGTAATTTGGGATCATTCCATTAATTTTTATCTCTGTGATTTTCACGCCGTGTTTGCGAAGAACACGCATTTTAAAGTCACACTGTGCTTTATAATGCAGAGTATTGCTATTTCTATTCAATCTCTTGAGAGTCGATTTTGAAAATTCTGTCAGCGTCGCAGGCTATTCCTGTCCATATCATTTCCGGATTTTTGGGTGCAGGTAAAACCACACTACTCAAACATTTATTACAGCAAAAACCGGAACAGGAAATCTGGGCTGTGCTAATGAATGAATTCGGCCAGATTGGGGTAGACCAGCAGTTATTGCCGCAAGATCAGGGTTATGCGGTCAAAGAGCTGTTGGGTGGTTGTCTATGTTGCAGTAGCCAATTGCCGATGCAGATTGCCTTGTCACGCCTGCTGTCAGAAGTGAAACCGGATCGTCTGTTTATCGAACCTACCGGACTGGGGCATCCTGGCCAATTACTGGAACAGCTGACCGAACCGCACTGGCAGAGTCATTTAAACATGCAGGCATTGGTCACAGTGGTAGATGGTTCACGTTTGCATGATCGAGACTGGACTCAGCAAAACCTGTACGCAGACCAACTCAAGGCAGCGCATATTGTGGTGATTTCACATACTGACTTGATGACAACCGCAGACCACGCAGCACTCACGCAACTTCAGACAGAATATCAACCTTATGCCCAACAGTGGTTGTTCACCGAGCATGGACAACTCGATATCGAACTGATCAAGCAGGACTATCGGGGTTCCGCCCGTCAGATTCAGCCTTTGTTAAAACAGCAACAGATCACCCGTTCAGCAGATACGCCCTTAGTGATTCAGCAAATGCCTTATCATTATGTAGAAAGCGCGCAGGGTTATCAGGTTGCGGGCTGGAAATTGCCAAAACGCTGGCAATTCAATTTTTATGATCTGCTGGATCTGCTCTGTGAACAAAAAGACTGGCTCAGAATCAAGGGAATTTTTAATACGGATCAAGGCTGGAAAAGCTTTAATTTTAATCCTGAGCAGTTTAATTATCAGTCGGCAGATGAAGGCATTGATAACCGGGTAGAAGTGATTTATCAACAGTCACGGGATTGGCTGGCCTTTGAAACTGCCCTGATGCAATGTCGTATGGATCCAGAGAAATAATGGTACTGTTTCTAGTGCGCTGAATGAATTATTGGCCTAAATCTGTTCAGCAAAATAGCGCTAAATCTTATATGCTAGGCGCCAAATTTGAGGATTATGTGATGGCGTTAAAAGCGACGATTTATAAGGTTGATTTGAATATTGCGGACATGGATACGCATCGTTATGCAGACTATCAGCTGACGATGGCGCTGCATCCTTCAGAAACCATTGAACGCTTGATGGTGCGTATTTTGGCCTATGCACGCTATGCCGATGAAGCGCTGGAATTTACCAAGGATCTTTTTGAAACCGATGAACCGGCACTCTGGGAAAAAGATCTGACCGGTCAACTGGTCAAATGGATTGAAGTCGGTAGCCCGGATGAAGATAAAGTCAAAAAGGCCAGTGCGCGTTGCAAGCAGGTCGCAGTTGTCACCTATGGTTCTGCGGTGGATGAATGGTATAAGCGCAGCAGCAAATTAAAAATCTTAAAAAATGTGGAAGTGTGGAAGTTATCTACCGCAACCACCGACGCATTGCCACAGTTATGCGAACGCACCATGCAGTTACAGCTCAATGTGATGGATGGTGAATGGACCTTGATTGGCGATCAGGGCCAGGTGCTGGTGGAGTGGGAACAGTTACAATAAGGCCAAATAAGGATGCAAGTCTGGACTTGTATCCTGTAGCTCAAATTGCGTATATCTGAGGAATAAGAATACGCAGGGTTGCACCATGTACCATGAACTTTATGATTTACTGCTAGCTGTCGCGATTGGCGCAATTATTGGTGCAGAGCGTGAGTATCACAGTAAATCTGCTGGATTGCGTACCATGATTATGGTCAGTCTGAGTTCCTGTTTATTTACCATTATCTCCCTGAAAATAGGCGTGGCCAATCCTGACCGGCTGGCCGCCAATGTCTTGACTGGGCTGGGTTTTCTGGGCGCTGGTGTTATCCTGAAAGATGATAACCGTATTTCTGGAATTACCACCGCAACCACGATCTGGATGACAGCCGCACTCGGCATGGCGGTCGGTGCAGGCTATGAACTCTTAAGTATTTGGGCTACTTTTATTGTCATGGCGGTGCTGGTTTTATTGATGTATGTCCAGCGCGGTATCGAATCTCTGAATCAGGAACGCAGCTATGAAATCGTCTGCCCATTCGATCAGAATGATTCCGATCACTACGAAATGTTATTTAAACGTTATGAGTTAAAAGTGGTGCATTCCTCACAAAAAAAAATTGATCAACAGATTGTCGGACGCTGGATTCTGATGGGATCGGCCAAGAATCATCAAGAATTAACCCAGTATTTACTCAATGATAAGAATATTCAGGAACTCAGCTTTTAACCCATCAATGTCCCAAGCTTAAAAAAACAGAGCAATCCAGTTTATACTGAGCTTTGAATTTTATGCTCCTCTCAGGTAAATAACCATGATCAACGAACTTGAAATTATTGATTTAAAAGTAGGCGAAGGTAAAGAAGCGGTAAAAGGTGCCTTAATTACCACGCACTATACCGGCTGGCTGGAAGATGGAACCAAGTTTGATTCTTCTATTGACCGTGGTAATTATTTTGAAACTGTCATTGGTACCGGTCGTGTGATCAAAGGTTGGGATCAGGGTATTCTAGGAATGAAAATTGGCGGTAAGCGTAAACTGATGGTGCCTGCACATTTGGCCTATGGCGAACGCAAAATGGGTAAAGTCATTCCGGCCAATTCCAACCTGATTTTTGAAATTGAATTGTTTGACGTAAAAACACGTGATTAAAATGATTTAACTGGCTGAATATAAAATATACTTTTTATTCAAAAATGTATGATGGTTCTGGTACAGTCGCTTCAAAATAGACTGTGCCGGAGACGCTACAAAAAACATCTAAAAAGATTTGAAATCAAAAATATTCCTTGTAGATTATAAGAATAATAAAGAATTATTTTGAGATATAACGTATTTGCATAACTTGATAAGGAATGTCTGTTTTTTCGTATTTGTCTGTGTCTTGAGCTGGATGACTTGCATCGTAAGTTCAGCAATCGCTCAGGATGAACTCCCTTCGCCGTCATTTCAGCAGCAATCTCACGACCATATTACTGAAGTCCATTTTACCGAACATAGTACGAGTCCTTTGCAGGGAAAATGGCTGTTTTATCCGAGCCAGTTTATTATTCAGCCCAGTCCTGTACTGCAGTCAAAAACAGTT